>CAJXAS010000054.1 GCA_913050305.1 uncultured Polaribacter sp.
GCGCAAGAAAAAACAAATACATTAATAACCCCTTCGTATCTTAAAAAAGGTGATACAATAGCTATTGTTGCTCCTGCAGGAATTTTAATAAAGAGAATAACCACAGTTTTAGAAGCAAAGAGGTTAGCGGAAAAATGGGGTTTACATGTTGTTTTAGGTGAAAACATATTTAACCAAAACAATCATTTTGCGGGCACAGATGCAGAAAGAGCTGCAGATTTTCAAAGTGCTTTAGATAATAAAAACATAAAAGCTATTTGGGTAGCTAGAGGAGGTTATGGTTCTGTTAGAATTTTAGACTTGTTAGATTTTAGCACTTTTAAACAGTATCCAAAATGGATTATTGGATATTCAGATATCACCGCATTCCATGGACATGTTCATAATTTTGGAGTAGAAACTATTCATGGAATGTTGGCGACTAGTTTAGAAGAAAAACCAGAAAAAATTATACAGACTATTGCAAGTTTTAAAAAGGCTTTGTTTGGTGCACCACTCTCCTATGTAATCCCATCGGATAAGGACAATAGAATTCCTTTATCAGAAATAATAACCGGACAATTAGTAGGTGGAAACCTTGCAATTGTAACTTCAATGTTAGGTTCAGAAAGTCAATTAAATACTAATGGTAAAATTCTTTTTATTGAAGAAATTGGCGAGTATAAATATTCAATAGACAGAATGTTACAGAGTTTAAAACGTGCAGGTTATTTTACAAAAGTAAAAGCAGTTATTGTTGGAGATATTTCTTCTATAAAACAGAATTCTACGAATTGGGGAAGTTCTGTAGAGCAATTAATCTTAGAGGTTGTTCCCCAAGATATTCCTGTTTTATTTAATTTTCCTGCAGGACATGAGGCAGATAATAGAGCTTTAATTTTTGGAAGGAATATTAAGTTAGTAGCAGGTAAGGAAAACTATTCAGTTATATTTAGTTTCAATTAAACGAATGGCAGATCATAACGAGCTTGGCAAAAAAGGAGAAAAATTAGCGATTGATTTTTTAATTAAAAATGAGTATCACATTCTAGAAAAGAATTATCGTTATTTAAAAGCAGAGGTAGACATTATTGCTAAAAAAGAGAATATTTTAGCAGTTGTAGAAGTAAAAACAAGGACTACAGATTATTTTGGAGATCCACAAGATTTTGTAAACCCTAAAAAGATCAAATTATTACTTTCTGCAATAGATTATTATGTAATCGAAAAAGACTTAGACGTAGAAGTCCGTTTTGATATTATTGCAATTATTCATAAAGACAACAAAACAAAAATCACCCATTTAAAAGATGCTTTTTTATACTTTTAAAGTTGTTTTATGATCGTTTCTAAATCTTTTAGTGCAATTGGATTCGCAATTATTTTTTTATTTGAATTTAGCACAAAATAAGTAGGTGTAGTATTTATGTTATAAATTCTAGCAGTTTTGTTATTCCATTTATTTAAACCTAAAACATGGTGCCAATTGGGAAGTGTAATTTTTATTTTTCCCCAATCTAAATCATTTCTTTCCATAGCAAAGGCAATTACTTTAATATCTTTTTTACCTTGTAAAAAGCTGTGCAGCTCTGGGATTTCTTTTAAACAATGAGAACATCCTGTACTCCAAAAAACTAAGACATAGTTCTTTGCTTCATCTAAGGCAGAGAGCTGGAATTCTTTGTCATTTTCTATCCAAGAAAAATCAGGGGCTATGCTGCCAATTGTTGTTGCTAATAATTTTAACTTTTCAGTTTTAAATTTATCATTTTGTATAGATTTTGGAAGGGTATTGTAATAGTTTTCAAAAAGAACATCTATCATTTCTAAGTTATTTGCTTCTTCGAACTGTCCGATTAAAAATTCAATCATATTTTTCTTGAAAACTATATTTTTAACCTTAATGAAAACATTTTCAACAGCAGTTTTGTAAAGTTTTTGTTGTGTTTCTGCATTTTCTGAATAGTTCATATAAAAGATATAATCTGTAATTTTATCAACTAAAAAAGAAGAGTTTATAAGCGTTTCATTTGAAAACTCTATATGATCAAAAAAAGTATTCTTCACGGCATACAGATAGTCTTGTAGATTGGTTTTAATTTCTGTTGAGTTCGCTCTCAAAGAAGCTTTAATAAAAGGGTATACATACATATTTTTTGTACTTTCTAAATATTTTTCTTGTATACTATTTATTTTTTTTAGCGTAGTGTTATAAGCTTTTTTTAAGTCTATTTTAAGATTTTTAATAGCTTTAATCTGTAATGAATCTAATTTTTGTTGTTGCTTAGAAATATCTTTTAAGTAGTTTTTATAAATTATATTTTCTTTTGATTTAGAAAATAAAATAGCTTGTTGTGGGTAATCTGGGTGAAATGTAAAACTTACGTCTTCCTTATTAAAGATAAAATCTACAAAACTTATTCCACTTGTTCTATAACTAATTCTATAAGTACCAGCTTTTGTAGTTGTGGGTAATTCAAATTTAAAAATATTAATGGCTTTTTTTTTACCTTCAATTAAAAGAGTATCTTTTTTAATGGTTGTATTCTGAACAAATTGTTGTGTAGCACCTTCAATTTTATATAAAATTACCCAATCTGTATCTAAGCTTTTGGTTAAAGTTCCATTTACAGAAAATTGGGCCTGTGCAAACGAAGAGATGAAGAGAATTAGTAGGATTATTTTTTTCATTTTGCACATTTTTTAGTTGTTAGAAAAATTAAGTTTAAGGAGCATCCCAAAAGTACTATTTCTTCTTCAAATTTGGTATATTGGGATTCATAAAAACCAACGTATGTATTTTTTTAACAAAATAATTTGGATTACTGGTGCTTCTTCAGGAATTGGAAAGGCTTTGGCAATAAAGCTTTCCAAGCAGCAATGTAAACTTATTTTATCATCTAGAAATACGGCATCTTTAGAATTGGTAAAACAGGCGTGCGATCATCCAGAGCATATAAAAATTATCCCTTTAGATTTAGAAAATTATGCAAGTTTAGCATTAAAGGCAGTAGAGGCTATAAAAGCTTTTGGTAAAATTGATGTTTTAATAAATAATGGAGGTATAAGTCAGCGTTCTCTAGCTGCAGAGACTAATATTCATGTAGACAAGCGAATTATGGATATTAATTATCTAGGAACCGTGGCATTAACCAAAGCAATTTTACCTCATTTTATTGAAAAACAAGAAGGTCAGTTCGTAATTACTACTAGTATTGTAGGTAAAATTGGTACACCTTTGCGCTCTAGTTATGCAGCAAGTAAGCATGCTTTACATGGTTTTTTTGACAGTCTTCGTGCAGAAAATCATCATAACAATATTTCAGTAACCTTACTTTGCCCTGGTTTTATAAACACCAATATTTCTAAAAACGCATTAATAGGCAATGGCACACCGCAAGGAAAAATGGATGTTGCAACTGGTAATGGAATGTCTCCAGAGCGCTGTGCAAAATTAATGTTAAAAGCTATAAAAAATAAAAAAGAAGAAGTGTGTATTGCTGGTGCAAAAGAAAAATTAGGGGTGTATGTAAAACGGTTCTTTCCAAAGCTATTGTCTGTCTTAATAAGAAAGTTGAGTGTTACTTAATCTTCTATATAAGACAAGACATCAAAATAATTTACAATTGCTTCTTTCATTAAAACGGTCTGTTCACCTGGCTTTAAATTAGGTAATTCTGTAATTATTTTATAGTGTGGCCAACTGTCATCATCATAGTAATCAAACTCATAATAGCCATAAGGTTCTAGTAGTTTGCAAATGGCAATATGCATTAGGTTTACTTTTTCATCTTTTTTATAACTGGTGCTTTCTTTACCTAATTCTTGTACGCCAATTAAATAGATAATACCATCCATATTTAACTCATCTCCATCAGCAAATTGTGCTGTTAGTTTTGCAACTAACAAATCCCATTTTTCTTTTAAGTTAATTACTTTTTGCATTGTATTTGGTTTTAATTTCACAAAGATACAATGTCCATTTTTAAATATTAAAAAAAAGATGTAGGTTTGAGAAAATTTATGGGATGAATGTTTTTGATATTGTTATTGCAGCACTTTTAATATTTGGCTTTGTAAGAGGAGTTCTGAAAGGCCTGTTTGTTGAAGTTGCTTCTTTAGCTGCATTAATAGGGGGCGTTTATGGTGCAATACATTTTTCGTATTTTATTGGAGACTTTTTAAAAGAAGCCGTTTCTTGGGATCAAGAATATGTTTCTTTAGCCGCATTTGCAGGAACTTTTATTACAATCATAGTTACAATTGCGTTACTAGGTAAAATGCTTACAAAGTTAGCAGACTTTGCGGCATTGGGTGTTATTAATAAGATATTAGGTGGTGTTTTTGGGGCGATAAAAATAGGATTAATTTTAAGTGTTGTTTTTATTTTCTTTGGAAAAATGAATGACACAATTCCGTTTGTAAAAAAAGAAACCTTAGATGAATCAATTTTATATGCCCCCGTAAAAAAGATTGCGCCAACGATATTTCCTTCAATTATAAAAAATGAAGATGAACTAGTAATTCCGGATTTGAATATATAGCATATGATATTATTAAAATTATAGCGTAAAAAAAAACCGAGATGAAAATCTCGGTTTTTTTTATATTATAGTAGTGTTACTTTTCCGCTACTGATGTGGTAAACACCACCAACAATTTTAATTTCTTTCATGGCTTCCAATTCTTTAAGAATCGGACTTTTTTCCCTAATTCTTTCTATTGTTAAGAGTACATTGTTTTCGATTGTTTTGTCAACAAACTCTCTGTTTGAAGAGTTGTGTTCTCCAGAAACTTCTCCCTCAGATTTTTTTACTGCTGGTTGTATATTGTCTAACATTGCAGTAATATTACCTAGTTCTACATGGTCGCAGGCAGCTTTGACCGCCCCACAACTTTCGTGTCCTAGTACAAAAACCAATTTGCTTCCTGCAACCTTGCAAGAATATTCCATACTCCCTAAGATATCTGTGTTTTCAAAATTGCCTGCAACTCTTGCAACAAAAACATCACCAATAGTTTGATCGAAAATTAATTCTACAGGTACTCTAGAATCTATACATGAAAGTACAATTGCTTTTGGATGCTGCCCAGTTGTAGTTTGTGTAATTAATGCTTTGTGATCTGCTGTATTTGCTTTGTTAGCTGTGAAACGAGAATTTCCCTCAATGAAATCCTCTAAGACAACCATTGGTGTTAATTTATCTTGTACTTCTTTCGTAATTGCTTTGATTATGTGTGACATAATTTTTTAATTTTAAGATTCGTCTGTTATATTTTCTTTTATCCATTGAACACAAGGCTCAAAACCCTTAAAAATATGTTCTTTTGGAATAAAATCTGGAATGATATCAATTCTTTCCATCATATATCTTGGTTGTTGTAATAAGTTAACAAACAACACTTCGATGTTTTTTTTCTTTAGATCTTGCAACATATCTTCCATAGCGTACAGACCAGATTGATCCATATATTGCATTCTACCTAGACGCATAATTACGGTTTTTGCAGATTTAGGAATCTGTTGGGAAAGTGCTTGAAATTCACTTGTAGAGCCAAAAAATAAAGGTCCTTTAATGTGCTTAATAAACACTTCTTCTTTTAATTTTTCTGGGAAATCAATTTCATCTGCCCAAGATTCTTCTTTTAATGATTTTACATCTGATCTCTCTGCGGTTAAATCCCCAATTTTTTTCATAAACATTAGCGATGCAATTACTAAACCAATCCCAACAGCATATACTAAGTTCCAGAAAGTAGAGAGTAGTAAAACTATAATCATAACTAAAACTTCAGAACTCAGTTTAATGGGTCCAATTTTAACATCTCTTGGTAAATATGGTATTGCTTTTAATCCTTTATAATCCATTACACCAATACCAACCGTAATTAATATACCTGCCAAAACACCTGCTGGAATTTTAGAAGCAATCGGTCCTAAGCCCAGCATTATCAATAGCAACATAATTCCTGCAATCATTCCAGAAAGTTTTGTTTTTCCACCTGCATTTATGTTTACCACGGTTCTAATGGTTGCACCTGCACCTGGAATACCTCCAAATAAAGCTGCAATACTATTTCCAATTCCTTGTCCAATTAACTCTTTATTTGGCTTGTGTTTGGTTTTAGTCATATTATCTGCAACTACACTCGTTAATAGAGAATCAATTGCACCTAGGAGCGCTAAAGTTAATGCTGTAAAAATATAAGGCGTAATACTAGACAGGCTAAACCCAGTAAAAATTTCCCATTTAGGAATAGGAATTCCACTTGGTATTTCTTGAATAGTTCTATAATCTAACCCAAAGCCAACGGCAACACTAGACATTACAACTAGCGCAACAAGTGTGCTAGGTACTTTAGTGGTAATTCTTTTAAAACCATAGATTATAAAAATAGTTCCTAATGCGAGCATTAATTCTAACCAGTCAATATTTTGAACGGCTCTTGGAAATGCTTTAATTGCGCCTAAAGCACCAGAAGTTTCTTTTGCAGCTAAATTTTCTGATTCCTTTAAGATATCTGTAGCTGAAATTTTATCAGCTCTTTTAATGGTTTCCTCAAAGTTTTCTAAAACTAAAATCTTCTCACCAGCTTCTTCTTTTAGAAGATTTTTTAAAATTACTTCTTTGGCCTGTGGCTTAAAGGTTTCTACGAACACAGTATCTTCTTTAGGATAATAGCCAACAGAAGGCAATATTTGCGTAAGTAATATAATAAGACCAATTGCGGTCATAAACCCAGAGACCACTGGGTATGGAATGTATCTAATGTATTTACCTAAACCAATAACACCTAATGTAATTTGAAATAAACCGGCTAAAATAAAAACAGTTAAAATAGCAGGCAAAGCTTTGGTAACATCTCCGTCATTGGCAGCAACAATACCCGCAATTACAACCATACTAACCGCTGTCATTGGTGCGGTCGGTCCAGAAATTTGTGTACTAGTTCCACCAAATAATGCTGCAAAGAAACTAATAAATATAGCACCATATAATCCTGCACTTGGCCCCAATCCAGATGATACACCGAAAGCTAAGGCTAGTGGAAGCGCTACAATACCGGCAGTAATACCACCAAAAGCATCTCCTTTTATATTTGAAAATAATTTTTTCATAAAAAAATAAATAATTTAACCCGTCGGTATATATTCGACAGGTATAAAGTTAAAGTTAAAGTTTGTGAGTTCTTTTTGATTAATCTAAAGAAATTCTGGAGGAGGATATGTATTCTCTTGATAAATATCTGTGTATTTTTTTAACCGGTAGTTTAGTGAATTCTTTTTTTTGAAAGAATTAAAAAGGGATACAGGTTTTTTTATTTCAGAAATTTTTAAATCAAAAGTTTTAGAAATTTCCTTTTGATTATTTTCCTCTTCACCAACATTAAAAAGAATAGAGATGTCAAAATTTTCTTCTACAACCGATAGTATTGTCGGACTCACAATAAACAGTGTAAAAATAATAGTAAAGATAATTGCTATCTTTTTTTTCATTAATTGTTGTTTAAAATTCTTTAATTTCTTCGGAAATTATCCATCCCTGTTTTCCATCTGCTAATTTAATCTTTTTCCAATTATCAATAGCATCTAATACAATTACTTTTGCACCTTCATGTAATATAAAAACTTCTTCAGAGTTCAAGGTTGGCGCACTTCTAACTTCTGTTTTCTCTGCAAAAACAATTGCTTCTTTTTTATTTTTTGTCTGATTGTATTGACTAGATGTAATAAAAACGCAAAAAAGTAAGAGTATAAAGCTAAAGATACTTGTACTGAAGTAGATTCTTTTTTTAGTTGGAGAATACCCAAAGTAAAATAATAAGAATAAAATAGCAGTTAAAAAAGAAAAACTAACAACAACTACTGCCCATTCATCAAATGATAATCTTTGTAAATAATTTTTATTAAATTTTTGAAAAACAGTTTTAGGTACTTCTTTTATATTGTCTAAAGCTAAACGCTGTGCAAATATTAAATTATTTTTAACATCAGTGTTTAAAGGATCTAATTTTAGAGCTTTTTCATAGTAGAATATAGTTGGGCCAACTTTATTTAACTTGTAATGTGCATTTCCTATGTTTAAGTATAACTCCGATGATATTGCATCTAGGGTTTCAATTTCTTTATACTTTTTAATTGCTTCCTCAAACGCGCCGTTTCTGTATAACTCATTAGCAGAAACAAATAAACTATCTGCATTTTGACCACTAATACTATTGGCAATTGCGAACAATAAAAATAAAATATTTTTCATCTTATAACTGTTTATCTAATTGGACAATAACTGATTTTGCACGCTCAAATTCTTCTTTCATTTCAGTTGCTGTAAAAGGTGTGTAACGAGCGAAATCAGAATTTTTTAATACTTCAATAAATTGGTTAATTACTGCTGCTTTTACATTTTTACTTTCTAAAATTTCGGTAATTCTTTCTTTACTTATTTCTGCAGTCTCAATGCCTAGTTTTGCCTTTAAATAATTGTGTAGAGCACGCTCTAAGGCTTCGTAAAACGCTTCCTTTTTACCCAATTGTTTTTGCGCTTTAGAAAGATATTTTTTAGCTAATTTTTCTGCTTTTCTAGTTTTATTACCCACAATATCATTACTTCTTTCATCACTTTTCTTACCAATAAAAACGCCGATAGGAATTGCAATTAATGGCAATAAAAATAAAATATAAAAGAGATTAGATTTAAAAAAATCTATTTTTTTAGTAGTTATAAAATTAGTTTTAGTGGCGATATACCTAAAGTTTTTTCCGGTGGCAACAACTTCTTGTTTTCTTACAGAACTGGTATCTACAGTAATTAATTCTTTTCCTTCCTGCACATCTACAAAGAAATCTTCTGTAGCAATTGTTTTGTATTTTTTTTCTTTGGGATTAAAGTAAGAGAAAGAAATACTTGGTATTTTATACTTTCCTTTGTATAAAGGAACTACTGTGTAGGTATCTGTTACAGCACCAGAAATACCACTTGCATTTACACGCACACGTTCTTTTCTTTCTGGTTGGTACATTTCTAATTCTACAGGAGTTTCTACTGTTGGTAATTCAAATAATTTTAAGTTTCCTTTTCCAGAAATTTTTATTTGTACCTGGCTAGTTTCATTTGCTTTTAAAATATCTTTACTCAAAGCAACGTTAAAATTAAAATCTCCAACTGCTCCTGCAAAGTTTGCTGGTTTTCCCTCTAAAGGAAGTGACTTAGGGCGAATTATTTTTTTAGTAGAAGCAAATTCCCGTCTAATATTCTTTGTGATTGCATTTCCGAAAAAATCTGCACGACCAGATGGCACTCCAATTACAATATCCATTCTCATCGGATCTATAGAGAGTTTTCCTGTTTTTGTTGGAATAAGAAGCGCTTTTTGAAGTACAATATATCTATAGTTTTCTCCATTGTATTTTCCCATTTTTACCGGAAAACCATTCACTTTAATGTCTTGATTCCAAAAACCGTTATACTTGGGAGCTTCTGAAATAGATGTATCGTAAACACTTACATTTTCACTTACATACAATCTATATTCTACATAAATACCTTCACCAACATAAGGATTAGCTTTGGATATTTCTGCTACTAAATGAATGTTTTGTTGCGCAACATAATTTGGATCATTTGGATTTTTAGGAATTTCTACAGCATCTAAAACAATTATTTTAACAGGTTCAGATTTTATAAATTTACCACCAATTTTTATAGATGCACTTGCAATAGAAAATGCTCCTTTCCTTTTGGGTTGAATAATGTAAGTATAAGATTGCGAAAAGGTTACTTTTCCGTTAATCCAAGATTGACTAACAGATTGACTTGGACCGCCAACAACTTTAAAATTAGTAAAGTTGGGTGGAGAGAAATTATCTCCTCCTTGCTTATTAATGGAAAATTCTATGCGTAAACGCTGGTTTACACCTAGTTTGTTTTTACTAACTTTTGCCTTTAAGGTTGCCTCTTGTGCAACTAAAGAAATACTTAGTAAACAAATAAATAGAGATATGTAAAATTTCAACTTCATCAACTT
>CAJXAS010000055.1 GCA_913050305.1 uncultured Polaribacter sp.
ATGGAAATGATGATGAATCAAAAAAAATTAATTATTACAATTTAGGTGGAAGTTATACAAAGGGCCCGCAAAGATTTACCCTAAATTATGGAAGACAGCGTGGTGGTCTTATATGTATTGGAGGAGTTTGTAGATTTGTTCCTGAAAGTACAGGTTTAACAGCCAACATTGTACTTTCCTTTTAAGCACTCTTCAAATATACTTTCTTGGTATAAAAATAAAGTTTTTTTTTATTACATTTAGATTCATAAAAATCAATCTTAGTGAAAAATATTCTATTATTTGTTGCTGTCCTTTTTGCAATATGTGCTTTTTCCCAAACAACGAATAAGTCAGTATCTGTTAAATTTATTGATAATCCAATAACTTTAGATGCAGAGCTTAGCGAAGAAGTATGGAAAAAAAGTAAAGGTGCTTCTGGTTTTTGGCAATATTTCCCTTTAGATACCGTACAAGCAAAACAACAAGCTACTATTAAATTTCTTTTTGATGATGACAATCTGTATGTTGGGATAAAAGTAAATTCATTGGCTAATGATTTTATAATTCCTTCGCTTAGAAGAGATTTTCGTGCCGGTGGCAGTGACAATATCACGTTACTTTTTGATACATTTAATGACGGTACAAATGCCTTTATTTTTGGCACAAACCCCTACGGAATAAAAAGAGAAATGCTGCTTTCTGGAGGGGGTTCTGAATTAAGAGGATTTACAATGGCCTGGGATACTAAATGGAAATGCAAGACAGCCGTAAAAGAAGACCACTATATCGCTGAGATGATTATTCCTTTATCTGCTTTTAAATATAGAGAAGGTGAGACAAAATGGAGGTTTAACAGTTACCAATTTGATACACAAGATAATGAAAGAAATACGTGGGTAAATATACCTCAAAATCAATTTATATTTAACTTAGCGTATATGGGTGAAATGATTTTTGAAAAGCCCTTAGGAAAATCTAAAACTCCTGTTTCTATAATACCATATGTAAATACAATTACATCCAAAGATTTTGAAAATGATATTTCACAAACAGATATAAAATTTGGCGGAGATGCAAAGTTTACCATTGGAAATAGCTTAAATTTAGATTTAACTATAAATCCAGATTTTTCTCAAGTAGAAGTAGACCAGCAAGTCACAAACCTTACTCGTTTTGAAATATCATTACCCGAAAGAAGACAGTTTTTCATTGAGAATAGTGATCTTTTTGCAGATTTTGGTAATAACAGAGATTCTAATCCTTTTTTCTCCAGAAGAATTGGTATTGCAAAAGATGCTAATAATAATACGATAGAGAATAATATTATTGGAGGAGTAAGACTAAGTGGTAAAGTAAATAATAATTTAAGAGTTGGTCTATTAACAATGCAAACCGCCGAAGATATTAAAAATGAAATTCCTACTGTAAATAATACTGTTATTACGCTTCAGCAGAAAGTATTTAACAGATCTAATATTAGCATAATGTTTATTAATAAGCAGGCTACAAAAGAATATGATTTTCTTGCAGACGAAGATAAATACAATAGAATTATTGGTTTAGATTATCGAATGGCATCTGAAGACAACACATGGGTAGGGAAATATTTCTTACATAAATCTTTCTCTCCAGATATAAAAGATAAAAATTATTCTGCCGGATTTTCTACTCAGTATTTTGCTAGAGATTTTAATGTAAGATTAAGTGGTGTTTATGTTGGAGATAATTATGAGTCTGATTTAGGCTTTCTTAGAAGAACAGATATTTTTAAAATTACACCTAAAATAGAACGTACTTTTTGGCCAATGGAAAGTACAATTCAGAAACATAGTTTTTCTGTAACTCCAATTTTTATTTGGAAACCAGATTTAAATTTTAAAAACTCTGATTATGCAGTAATCAGCAGATGGCAGGCAAACTTTAAAAACACAGGAGAATTCACAGCAGAAATGTACAATCGTTTTACGTATCTTTTTAGTGCTTTTGACCCTACAGGAACAGAAGGGGCAATCGCTTTACCGATAGACAGTAGTTATAAATATACAACGCTTAGTTTAGGGTACAGGTCAGATAAAAGAAAAACGTTTTCTTATCAAATAGAACCCTCTGTAGGGACTTTTTTTAACGGTAAAAAATATTCTTTTGAAGCTAATTTAGCATGGAGGATTCAACCTAAATTTTCAGGTTCTCTTCAGGTTAATTATGATAAAATAAATCTTCCAGATCCTTACCCAGATGCTTCTATTTGGTTAATTGGACCTAAAATAGATCTTACTTTTAACAAAAGTATCTTCTGGTCTACATTTATTCAATATAGCAGCCAGCAAAAAAACATAGGCCTTAACACAAGGTTACAATGGCGTTTTGCCCCACTTTCAGATCTTTTTATTGTGTACAATGACAACTACTTTTCTAATGACCTTACCCCTAGGTTTAAATCACTGAATTTAAAATTAACCTATTGGTTAAATATTTAGTTTATTTAATTATTAATTTTCTAGTAGTTTGCATTGCTCCATTAATTACTTTCAATAAATAAATACCAGAAGAAGCTTCTTTAAAGAATATTCTTTCAGAGAAATCTACAACGGTATTGTAGTAATTTTTCTCATCAATTAACCTTCCTCTTACGTCATATAATTGGACTGAGACTTTATCTGTGTTTACTAACGTCAAGTTTAGCGTAAATTCTCCTTTTGTTGGGTTTGGATATAAATTAAATCCCTCAAAAGCAACATCCTCAATAGAAGCTGTTGCATCTTCTACAATTATAGTATAATCTTCTACTTCCCCGTCAAAACTAAGCATACACGAGGTTGGATAAGTGATTAATGAAGACTGTGTATATCTAGAAGAAACTCTCATGATAACACTACCTATGTGAGCTGCTGCCGGAATAGTAATAGATAAAGGACTTAAATCTGAAGGACCACTTGCTGTATTTATTGCAAATCCTAAGTCATACTCTTCACCTGTATCATCAAAACTACAGTTTTTATTCCAATCTATCCAAGCTTTTACTTGCACGCCATAGTCACCATCTGTATTTACATGTGTAATTAAATCATAGCTTTCATTTAATTTTACAACTGTATTTATTTGGGTATAATCACCATAGCCGCTTCGTTTTTTAGAAGGGTTGTCTATTGTATTAAATTGTACTAATGTAGTACTTGTTAGCCACTCTGTATTTCCAGAAGAGACACAAATATTACAAGATTCGGTAGTAAAATTATAAATATTAGAAAAAGAGCTTTCATTGCAATTGTTTTTTGCCTTTACCCTCCAATAATATAAAGTATTGCCTAGTAAACTCGAAGCAGTATACGAATTTGTAGTTACTTCCTCATTAGACACTACAGCAGTAAAAGCATTATCACTGGCAATTTGAACAATATAAGAGCTAGCGTTTACATCCTCTTGCCACTCTAATATCCCTCCCGATAAAGAAATTTCTGTTGCATCATTTAAAGGAGAGGTTAATACAACCGTCTCTAAATTTGAAGCAGTTACACCTAATAAAATATCTATATTTTGATTTACACTTGTACTATTTCCTTGAATATTTATGGTGTAATCTTGGGGAGTTATTTCATTTAAATTAGAAACGGTCATTACAACATTACCGTCACTATTAATAACTGTAGGACTAAAAACGATAACAGAACCAACAGGCTGTCCGGTCGTTACAAAAGACACATCTTCTGAAAAACCATTAATAAAATCTAAATTCAGTGTATAACTTGCAGTTTGATCTAATGTATTACATGCAGACAAGTCTCCACTATTATTTCTTAGAATAAAAGAGGGCACTGTAGATTGAATTTCAAAATTTACAGTATTTATATTATAAAAAATATTATCTACCGCTTCTATCATAATCCTAGCCTGTGTAGTAATATTATTGGGTACAATTACAACCTCTGAACCATCATTTGTTGTGTTAGCACTTAATATTATCGGAAAAGTTAATCCGCCATCTTCAGATAATTTAATAGTTACATTCTGACAATTTATAGGTGCTATATCAGATGTTCCCTTACTCCAAGTAATCGTTTGAGAACTTCCTGCATCCCAAATTATTGGTGTATTTTGAGAAGTAACATTGAAAGCTTCCGTATCCGTAACGGTAATCTTTACATTAGCCCTTGCAGTATTTCCACCACCGGCATTATTATCTCTAACTAAAAAAGAAAAATTTAAATCTCTAGGAACAGAAGGCAAAACCTCCCAAGTAGAAGAAATATTACCACCAATAATAGTTGACAAATCTGGCATATATCTATCTGGTGAAGATTTAGACCGCAATGATCTAAACATTGGCCCTTCAGTATTTGTTGATAAAGGAGACATTGTTGCAACTTCCGCATCTACCTGCTCCCAATTATAAGTTAAACTACTCGTTCCATCTGCATCGGTTGCAGCACCCCTTAAAACAAAAGGGGTAGATTTTGGAATATAAAAATCACCACCACCATCGGCGGTAGGAGCTTCGTTACTTGTGTCAAATAATACAGCACAAGTAGCAGAAGATTGTATAGTATTCCACATCTCTGTAATACTTACTGCATGAAAGTGATCATCACTATTATTTTGAACATTTGGTGCACAAATACCTGCATACCCCATAATTGTTGAGGCACTCCCTGGTTCTACTGCTGTGCTATTATTTCTATTACAAGCATTATTTTGTGTATGATTTGCACCAAACTGATGCCCCATTTCATGGGAAACATAGTCAATATCATAAGGATCTCCCACAGGGGTGGCAATTCCTGTTACACCATTAGCTTTTTGACCAGTTATACAAACTACTCCCAAGCCTGCTAAACCAGATCCACCTACACTAAAAATATGACCAATATCATAGTTCTCATCTCCAATGGAAGCGTCACAAATACTCTGAACCTCGTTTATCATAATATCAGCGCTACCGTCAGAAATATTATCATTATCTGCATCTAAAAAAATGATTTCTTCGTTATTGGCAACTAACTCCATATGCACCCCTAAATCTTTTTCAAAAACACCATTTATTCTTGTCATTGAAGTGTTTATTGCAGATAGTACTGCTGCTTTTTTAACTACCTCTGTTGCTGTACTAGGAACACCTTGGCGAGTTAAATGAAATTGTGCATATTCTCCGGAACAAACGATTGCTAAACGAAAAGTTCTTAACATCCCGTCATTTGCATTCTGAGAAAAATTTTGTTGACTAATTATAGCATTTGAAGCCTCTTCAACCTCACACTTAAAATCGCTATTTTTTTTCACCAAACTACTCCTGTTATAAACAATATAATCGTTATTATCTTTAGAATAAGGATCGATATAGATTGTACTTTCATTTCCAGAAAATATAATTGCATGCAATCCATCTGAACCAATACTTATTTTAGCTACAGCCGTAGGATCATCGATCCCTTGAGCGGCATATGATTTTATTGTTGGAAATTTTTTTGCTAATTCAATATTAAAATTTGAGGATTCTTTAATCCTAAATTCAGAAAAAGTACCATTTGTATTCGGCAAAGTAATTCTTTGTTCTGATGTTTTATTATCTAAATAATTTTGAAAATTAAATAAATCCAAGGAAGTTAATTTATATGCTTTAGGAAAATTTTTTCTTTTGTGAAGCTCTTTTTTTTGAGAATAAATATTGTTTTCTGTTTTTTTCCAGAAATCTTGAGCAGTAATTATATTGCTTATAAAAAGAGTAATTAATAAAATAAAAATAAATTTTTTTTTGAATTTCAAAGGGGACGATTTTTAAATTAAAGACACATTACCTTCCAAATATAATGAAAAATTATACCTTTGTTTTAATTATGAATAAAAATATACTGTTAAAAGATTTAGCTAAAAAAGATTACAAGGAAACTTGGGATTATCAAACTTCACTGTTGCAGGAAATTGTAGATGTAAAAATTGCTAACCGAAGAAAGAACCTCAGTATAGAAACAGATAATCATCTTTTATTTGTTGAGCATCCACATGTATATACTTTGGGTAAAAGTGGTGATTTAAGCAACCTATTACTAAACGAAAAGCAACTCGAAGAAAAAGGGGCTACTTTTTATAAGATAAATCGTGGTGGTGATATTACTTACCACGGTCCTGGTCAGATTGTTGGGTATCCAATTTTAGATTTAGAAAATTTCTTTACAGATATTCACAAATACTTGCGGTTACTCGAGGAGTCTATAATTTTAACCATTGCAGAATACGGTTTAAAAGGTGAGAGAAGTGGCGGAGAAACGGGTGTTTGGCTAGATGTTGGCACTCCTTTTGCTCGCAAGATTTGCGCCTTAGGCATACGCTCTTCAAGGTGGGTAACAATGCATGGTTTTGCTTTAAACGTAAACACTAATTTAGGCTACTTCGACCACATTATTCCGTGTGGTATTCGAGGAAAAGCGGTAGCATCTATGGAAGCTGAATTGGGCAAAACGCTAGATTTAGAAGAAGTAAAGGGGAAGATTTTAAAACATTTTAAAGTGCTTTTTGAGGTTGAAGAGTTTGTGATTAATAGTTAATAAAAAAATAAACTAAAATCTAAATTACTTTTCTTCGTTAAAATATACTTTATAAAACTTCATTTTTTTCTCTTCATCATACCCTCTCTCCAAATATTCTGAAGCTGCTTCTGGTGCGTCTACATCTAATTTAATACTAATATTGGTATCTAATTTTATTTCTGTTTTCAGTTTGTTTTTTTCTTTCTTTAGCACCACTCCAGAAACATCAAAATTATTTCTAATTAAAACATCATTTAAAGTTTCGAAGTGTTTTTTATACTCATCAAACTGTTCTTTATGTTTTTCTTCCTCAAAAACTTCATCCTTAAAAGTAGCATAATCTACAGATTCGTTTTCTTTAAAATAATCTACTGTATTTGCAAGAAAATTACCTTGTTGCTGCATTCCTAATTCTGGTTTAATAACCTCTTCAGAAAATTCTTTACACATTTCTAAGTAACTCTGCGTATGTGAATTATGGTCATCTGCAAGCTTTACCCCTAAGAAATACTTACTCCAATATTGTGCGTCATAATTATTATTATCTACAGATAAGACAACGGTACCTTCTGTGTCTGATGTATTTAAAATCAAACAACCCTTGTCTATTTTTTTTGTTGAAATTCCTTTTTGAACCACCACATCAAAACTTTGATTGTCGTCTAAATACGTTTGAAAAAAATCAACTTTATTCTCAATTTTAAAAATACCAATGGCCTCTGTTAAGACGTCTTTATATTCTATACCTTCAATAAATACAATTAGTACATCTCCTGTTTTTATTTGTGCAGAATTAGATTGTTCAAATAAATGGTTTACAATGTTTTTAGAGTACTCAACAAAGGAACTTTCTTCTTTAAAAATTTCTGAGGTATAATTATTTAGCTCGTTTAATCGGACGTCTGCATGATGAGAAAAACGATAACTCTGCGTTAAAGCACCAAATGGTTTTAGTAAAAAATTCTTCATTAAATCGTAACTTTCTTGATCAAAACGAATTAACTCATCTGAAAAAACATTTTGCCCGCTGTTAAATTTATTAGCTACTTTATGAAGAATACATTTGGTAATTTCTGCGCGTGTTTTTTTGATCATCGTCTAAATTTAGAACGTAAAAATAGAAAAAGTTTATGTATGATTTAAATATAAATGAGGATTCTATTTAAATAAAATTCAAATGGGTTTGCACAAGTTGTAACTGAAAAAATACTTTTAAACTTATATTTTCAACTTTATTTGCTCTGGCAATAACCTAAAGGTTTTTCTGTGATAGTCTGTTGCACCAAATGCTCTAATAGCATTTCTGTGCTCTTTAGTAGGATACCCTTTATTCTTTGCCCAATTATACATTGGAAATTCTTTATGAATCTTCGCCATATAAATATCTCTATACGTCTTTGCCAATACCGATGCAGCCGCAATACTTAAATATTTAGCATCTCCTTTTACAATGGTTTCATGCGGAATTTCTTTATAATCTCTAAATTTATTACCATCTACAATAATAAATTCTGGGGTAATTTTTAAAGCGGCAATAGCACGATGCATTCCTGTTATAGAGGCTTGCAAGACATTCATTTCATCTACTTCTTGCTGCCAAACAAAAGAAACTGAATACGCTAATGCATGTGCTTCAATAAATGGTTTTACTTCTTCTCTTTTTTTTTCTGATAGTTGTTTAGAGTCATTTAAAAAAGGATGTGTAAAATCTTCTGGCAATATAACAGCTGCAGCTACCACTGGCCCAGACAAACATCCTCGGCCCGCTTCATCTGTACCTGCCTCTAAAGAAAACCCACTGTAATTTAGTTGTAACATACCTACAAAGAAAAGAAAAATTCTATTAGATATCCGTTCTAAAATAAAGAAGAGAAAAGAACTTTTATAATTAATTTTTTCAAGATAATTATTCTCTGCTATTTTCGTTTAATTATTTTACATTTGTTGACGAAGAATTTCTATATGAAAAGTAATATACTACTAGCATTATTAATTAGCCTTTTTATATCAACTGGCTTATTTTCACAAAGGGATCTAAAGCGTGCTAAATTAAAACAGTATTCAACTAAACAATCAGATTCTATAAATACTTTTGGCAGCACTACGGTTACTTTATCTGGAAAAACAAAGTATACAGATTATAAAATTATTTCACACAAAAGAGACACAACCTATATAGATACTACACTTACGCTTCAAAAAGAATATAAGTTTAATTATCTAAGAAAAGATTTATTCGAATTTTTAGAATTTCATAATCAAGGACAAGCAGTAAATAATTTAGGGTATAGTTTTAACAATGTATATAGATTTCCAGATATTGGTTTTTCTGCAAAACAGGCAAGTTATTTTAATATTGATGACATTGACTATTTCGAGGTACCAACACCAACTACAGAAATACTTTATAGAACTGGGTTGCAGCAGGGCCAAGTGCTAGATGCATTGTTCACCTTAAACTTTTCTAAAAGATTAAATGTTTCTCTTTCTTATAAAGGGTTGCGTTCTTTAGGAGCATATAGACAAGCTTTAGTAAGTAATGGTAATTTTAGAGGGACTTTTCAGTACCGTACTAAAAAGAATCAATATCAAATAAAAGGTCATTTAACCTCTCAAGATTTCTTTCACCAAGAAAACGGAGGCTTAACTGCAGAATCTCTAGTGAACTTTATCGAAGATGATCCTAACTTCACTACAAGAGCGCGTTTAGATGTAAACTTAACAGATTCTGAGAGTCAGTTTGATGGCAATAGAGTTTATATTGAACAAAGCTACAAGTTACTGTCTAGCAAAGACTCTATTAATAATAAGGATTTCAGTAATCTTAAAGTTGGTCATGTACTTACAAATGAAAATAAAACATATGAATTTATTCAAGGAAGTTTAACACCTGATTTTTTTGGAACAGCAAATTCCTCTAAAACAATAGATAAAAAAGCAACAAGTAAGATTACGAGTAACGAATTAAACTTAGAGTTCAATTCTAAATATGTTTTAGGAAAATTTAAAGCGAAAACAAATTTTACGAACTATTCTTATGGTTATGATACGATTCTGAACAGTAACAGTTCGGTAAATAGATTAAAACTAGAAGGAAATGCGATTTCTTTTGGTGCAGATTGGAATGCTAAGATTAAAAACTTTCAACTAAATGCAGATGCCAGTATAACTCCTGGTAATGGCAGACTCTCTGGAAACTTCTTAAAAGGAGAAGCTGTTTATGAAAAAGATAGTGTTTTTAGTGTAAAAGGAACGTTATTAATAAGTTCTAAATCCCCAAACTTTAATAAGCTATTGCACCAAAGTGAGTATGATGCCTATAATTGGCAAAACGATTTTAGTAATGTAAACACAAGAGATATTGGTTTTGATTTAAAATCGAAGTGGTTAAATGCTTCTTTAAATTTTACTAATTTAGACAATTACACTTATTTTGATGAAGAAAGCAAACCTCAACAATTTGCAAATCAAATTACCTACTTAA
>CAJXAS010000056.1 GCA_913050305.1 uncultured Polaribacter sp.
ACCTCAGAAAGTGTTTCTGAAGGACACCCAGACAAAGTTGCAGATCAGATTTCTGACGCTTTAATTGATAATTTTTTAGCATTTGACAAAAACAGCAAAGTTGCTTGTGAAACTTTAGTAACTACTGGACAGGTTATTCTAGCCGGTGAAGTAAAATCTAAAACGTATTTAGATGTGCAGCAAATTGCCAGAGATGTAATTAATAAAATTGGGTACACTAAAAGCGCCTATATGTTCGATGGAAATTCTTGTGGAGTTTTATCTGCAATCCATGAACAATCACCAGACATTAACCGTGGAGTTGATAGATCTAGCCCAGAAGAACAAGGTGCAGGAGACCAAGGAATGATGTTTGGTTACGCTACAGATGAAACAGACAATTACATGCCATTGGCACTAGAATTGTCTCATAGATTGTTAATTGAATTGGCTAAATTGCGAAGAGAAAATAACGATATTACGTATTTACGCCCAGATGCTAAATCTCAGGTTACCATTGAGTATTCTGATGACAATGTTCCTGAAAGAATTGACGCAATTGTAATTTCTACACAACACGATGATTTTGATGAAAGTGACGAAGTAATGTTAACTAAAATTAAAAAAGACATTGTAGAAATTTTAATTCCAAGAGTAGTTGCAAACTTACCAGAACAGAATCGAAAATTATTTACAGATAATATTACCTATCACATCAATCCAACAGGTATTTTTGTAATCGGTGGACCCCACGGAGATACTGGTTTAACGGGAAGAAAAATTATAGTAGATACTTACGGCGGAAAAGGTGCACATGGTGGTGGTGCTTTCTCAGGAAAAGATCCTTCTAAAGTAGATAGATCTGGAGCATATGCAACTAGACATATTGCGAAAAACTTAGTTGCTGCAGGTCTTTGTAAAGAGGTACTAGTGCAAGTTTCTTATGCCATTGGTGTTGCAAAACCAACAAGTATTAATGTTGAAACATATGGAACTGCAACCGTAGATCTAACAGATGGTGAAATTAGCAAAAAGGTAGCCACTCTTTTTGATATGCGTCCGTATTTCATAGAACAACGCTTAAAATTAAGAACTCCTATTTATTCTGAAACTGCTGCATATGGTCATATGGGAAGAACCCCCGAAATAAAAACAGTTACCTTTTCTAACCCAATGGGAGAAACGATTTCTGAAGAAGTAGAAACGTTTACTTGGGAGAAATTAGATTATGTAGATGCCGTAAAAGCAGCTTTTAATTTATAAAAATAAAATTCTTTAAGAAAGGTCTTTAAACACATGTTTAAGGGCTTTTTTTTGCATAAAATTTGCCCTACAAAACACCTTCTCTTTAACATATCTTTAAGAAACCTTAAATAATTGTTTTCATAACTTCGAAAACTCTAATTTTAACCAAACTTAACATGATAAACAAAATACTTACAAGACTATTATTACTTGTTTTTATAATTGGTTTTTCTACAGAATCTTCCGCTCAATTTTGGAAGAAAAAGAAAAAAGAAACTCCAAAAGTAGCTGTAAAGCCTAAACCTAAAAAAGATGCAATTAAACCTTACGAAAAAGTGGTTACAAAAGACCACCAGACAGATGAAGGATTATTTAAAGTGCATACAAAAGACGATGCTTACTTATTTGAAATACCAGACTCTTTATTAAAAAGAGAAATGTTAATGGTAACAAGAATTGCTAAAACTGCGAGCGGTATAGGGTTTGGTGGTGCAAAAGCAAACACGCAAGTACTGCGTTGGGAGAAAAAAAATAAGCATATCTTGCTAAGAATAGTTTCTCATAGTGTTGTTGCAGACACTATTTTACCAGTGCATGAAGCAGTAGTAAATTCTAATTTAGAACCTATTTTATTTTCTTTTCCTATAAAAGCATTTAGTAAAGATTCTACTGCCACCGTTATTGATGCAACTACTTTATTTTCTACAGATGTTAAACCACTTGGGTTTCCAGCTTCTTACAGAAAAAGATATGGTATCACAAGAATGGACAAAGACCGCTCTTACATTGATCGTGTAAGTAGCTACCCACAAAATATAGAAGTACGGCATGTAAAAACCTATGCAGCTAATAAGGCACCTTCTAATAGTGCGCTAGGTTCTATTACCTTAGAAATGAGTAATTCTATGGTTTTATTACCTAAAGTACCTATGAAACGTAGATATTTTGATGAGCGTGTTGGTTGGTTTGCAAGAGGGCAGACAGACTACGGATTGGAAGATCAGAGAAGTAAAACAGTAAAGTATTTAGACAGATATCGTCTAGAAGTAAAAGACGAAGACATTGAAAAATTTAAAAGAGGAGAACTCGTAGAGCCTAAAAAACAAATTGTGTATTATGTAGATAGAGCAACGCCAAAAGAATGGGTTCCTTATATTATACAGGGAGTTAATGATTGGCAAGTAGCTTTTGAAGCGGCTGGTTTTAAAAATGCCATTATTGGTAAAATGGCACCTACGGTAGAAGAAGATCCAGAATACAGCCCAGAAGATGTGCGGTATTCTGTAATTAGATATTTAGCATCTCCAATTCCAAATGCCAATGGACCGCATGTAAGTGATCCAAGATCTGGAGAAATTTTAGAATCAGACATCAACTGGTATCATAATGTAATGACTTTGTTGCACAACTGGTTTTTTATTCAAACGGCTGCCATCAATCCAGATGCCAGAGGAAATAGTTTTAAAACAGAAACCATGGGAGAATTAATTAAGTTTGTGTCCTCTCATGAACTTGGGCATACCATCGGATTACCTCACAATATGGGAAGTTCTGTTGCATATCCTGTAGATTCTTTAAGGTCTGCGAGTTTTACTTCAAAATACGGAACTGCACCCTCAATAATGGATTATGCACGTTTTAATTACATAGCGCAACCAGAAGATAAAGGTGTTGCCTTAATGCCAAATATTGGTATTTATGACAAATATGCGATTTCTTGGGGATACAGACCTATTCTAGATACCAGTGCAAAAGATGAAAAAGCAACCTTAGATGCTTGGATTTTAAAACATGCTGGTGATCCAATGTATCGTTTTGGACACCAACAAGGAGGCGGTGTTGTAGACCCTAGTTCTCAAACAGAAGATTTAGGAGATGATGCTATGAAAGCTTCTATGTACGGCATTAAAAACTTAAAAAGAATTTTACCAAGATTGGAAGAATGGACCTCTGAAAAGGGAGAGAACTATGACGAATTGTCTACGATGTACGGGCAATTATTAAGTCAGTTTAATAGATATATGGGCCATGTAACCGCAAATATTGGTGGTGTGTACGAAGAGTACAAAACAGCTGACCAGGAAGGTGCAGTATACACTCAGGTTACAAAAGCAAAACAAGAAGAAGCTCTACAATTTTTAATTGATGAATTGTTTGAAACGCCCACTTGGATGTTGGATGAAAATATTTTTAGTAAAACGGAGTTTTCTGGCGCTATTGAAAGAGTTAGAGGGCTACAAGCAAGAACCTTAAACAATGTTTTAGATGCTGGTAGAATGGCGAGAATGATTGAAAATGAAACCTTAAATGGATCTTCAAAAGCATATACGTTAATTAACATGATGCGTGATGTACGCAAGGGTGTTTGGAGTGAAATTTATGCTGGACGCTCTATCGATACCTATAGAAGAAACTTACAAAGAGCATATTTAGACAGGTTAGACTACTTACTAAATGAAGCTAAAAACCAAAGAGGTGCAAATAGTGGCTATTATAAAAAAACAGGAATTAATATCAATCAATCTGATGTGAAATCTGTAGCAAGAGGAGAGTTAAAACGTTTACAAAGAGATGTAAAAGCTGCATCTAGAAAAGGAAACACACTTACGCGTTACCATTTGCAAGATGTAGTAGATAGAATAGATTTAATTTTAGATCCTAAATAGTCTAAAATAGTTTTACACTTATTATAAACCTCATCTTTACGGATGGGGTTTTGTTTTGAAGCATAGTTTGGTTTGTTGCTGAATTTAAAAAATATCAAGCTAAAATCTAAGCTTCTCTTATACTTCTTTCAATTTCATCTACAAATCTGAAATATTCTAGAAAAAACTAAAACTTTACAAGCATTTTAAAATTATATATTTAAGTATTTGCTTAAGTACGAAATTAGTGTAAATTTGAAGTATGAAAAATAATTTATGCAGCAGACAACAAGCAGATACGGAACAACTAAAGCGTTGCAAAAAAACAGTTTCAGAATTGGACGAATCTATTGACTATTTAGCTAACGGACTCTCATTAGTTGGAAATAGCGTGCGTCTTAAAATACTTTTTCTACTCTTTGAAGAAAAAAGACTTTGCGTCTGTGATTTGAGTGATGTTCTTGGAATGAATATTTCTGCAATCTCACAGCATCTAAGAAAAATGAAAGATAGAAATCTATTGAAAACGGAAAGAGAAGCCCAAACTATTTTTTATTCGTTAACTGCAGAATATGCAACATTACTGCACCCTTTCTTTGAGATACTAGACAAGCAAAAACTTTTAGAAGCCGTATGAAAAGTGAAAATAAATTAGCCAATGCTGGTTTTATAACCGCAATTACAGCCTCTTTGTGTTGCATATCACCAATAGTAGCAATCATTGTTGGAACAGGCGGAATTGCTTCAACCTTTTCTTGGATTGAGCCATTTAGACCTTATCTAATAGGTTTAACACTTTTAGTTCTTGGATTGGCCTGGGCTAAAAAACTAAAAGCTCGAAAAGAAATTGACTGCAAATGTACCACAGCAAAAAGTCCAAAATTTACGGAATCAAAGAAGTTTTTGGGAATTATAACCGCTTTTGCAATTATT
Organism: uncultured Polaribacter sp.; assembly: GCA_913050305.1. Taxonomy (GTDB): domain Bacteria; phylum Bacteroidota; class Bacteroidia; order Flavobacteriales; family Flavobacteriaceae; genus Polaribacter. The sequence goes on from CAJXAS010000056.1 coordinate 4,803, forward strand.
ATGTTGGCTTTGCCATACTACTCAGGGATCTTTTACTCAAATACACAAAAACAGGTACCTGTAATTTACAAATCGCACATTAAAACAACTGAATTTGAAATAAAAGGAATGACCTGTGCAAGTTGCGAAACACCTATTAATTTTGAAGTAAACAAACTAAATGGAATTGTAAACTCAAAAGCAGCTTATAAAAACGGAAATGCCATTGTAAAATTTGACAGTACCAAAACCAATGAAACGGAAATTGAGAAAGCAATTAACGCAACAGGTTACAAAGTAACTGATAAAAAATAAAACAAATGGAAATACAATTAACATCAGAAATTACATGCCCAAACTGCAAACAGAAGAAAGTAGAAGAGATGCCTGCAAATGCATGCCAATTCTTTTACGAGTGTGCAAATTGTAAAACAGTTTTAAAACCCAAAGAAGGAGATTGCTGTGTTTACTGCTCATACGGAACAAATGCATGTCCGCCCATTCAAGAAAATAATAGCTGCTGTTAAAAAGCCAGCGCTTGTATAGAACCCTCGCAAATTTGCGAGGATTTTATTGTTAAATTAAAAGTTTTAAGGCTTCACAAAAATTTCTAATACCAACTTATACGTATTTCTGTAAACAGGTACCTCGGTATGTAATGCCATTTATTAAAATCGGTTGCTACGCGACCCTGAATTAAATTGATAAATAATTAAATATTTAAAAAGTTCGAACTGCACGTACATTGCTGCTTATACCGCTCTTACTGGCGTTGTACTGATTACCATTGGAGAAATCCTGCAACCAGGCGCCATTGACATCATACTCTGCAGAACTCCAGTAGTAAGCGTCTGTAAGCCCACCAACCTCAAATTTATTTTCATAAATAATGTTTAACTCTCTATAGGTTGGCATGCGCCAATCTTTAAATTCAGCGCCCGCTGCATCGTGATTATCTGGATTGCTTAATAAGTTAATAGTATTATACCAATTTGAAGTTCCTTGATCTAGCCTTGCTGCAACTATACCGTGTTTACCACTGGTACTAACCTCTATAATGTAACCCCCTAATTCTTCGTAAAAGTTATTTACAAGGTAGGTTGGTTGTGTATAACCAACCTTAGCAGTATTTGCTAAAATGGCATCTGATTGCTCTGAACTAATTACCGTTTTAGCGGTATTAGCCGAAACCGCTATATTGGCAGAAACCGCAGCTTCTGTATAACTAACTTTTGCAGTATTCAAAGCAACTGCTGGGGTATCATTTGATGTTTCTGCATACAACGCATACGGCACACTTAATAATTGACTAGTGCCTGTAATGGTATAATTTGTACCCCCTATTGGGTCTGTTTCTGTTTTTATAAAATAAGTATCTACACTCCAATCAATTGCTGTAAAAGAACCAGAAATTACCGTTCCTGTTCCAATCTCTAAACTTACCAATCCGTTTGTATTCGAAGTTGGTGTATGGGTTTCTTCGTAGACTGCTGTATTTACTTGTAAAATAGTTATTTGCATACCTATCTGTTGACTGGTGACCAACGCATTATTAGCATCTCGAATGACTACTTGATAGCTCATCTTTTCTGGTGCTTGCGCAAAACTACTTGAGGTTAGTAGTAAAGCGACTATTGTGGCGCACATAGAAGTACGTAGTGAATTTGTGAATTTCATAAGATTTAATGTTTTATAATTTTGAAGGTTTTTAGTTCTTGGTTATTTTGTTGTACTCTTAATATGTACACACCTAACGGCAAGCTTTCCATTGCTATTTTTGTTTCCGTTTGTGTTACTCTGCCTTTACTTACAAAGCGACCTAATAAATCATACATTATGTAGCTTAAACCTGTTAACTTTCCAGCTTTTAAGGCCAGTATAATAGATTCTGAAGTTGGATTTGGATAGGTGACCGCATTAAGTGTTAATGCCGTTAATTCTGGATTGCTTAAAGTAATAAATTCGATACTTTTTTGTATCCCTTGATTTAATGAGCCTGCCCCAGTAGAAGGATTTGTGTATACTAATTGGCCTATCGTATAGCTAATAGTTCCACCAAGCCCTGTAGCCTGACCACCAGAGACGGGAATCGTTTCTTGTGCTTTTACTGCCACAAAAACTAAAATAAAAATAATTAATAATACTATTTTTTTCATTGTGTATTGATTTTAAAGCGAAAGCAGCACACCTGCTTAAAAAGCGCTAATTAATTAATATAGTATAATCAACATAAAAGGAAAAATGTTACATAGTTCCACTATTTATTTATATAATTATACGTGTTACTTATTTCCTAAATCCCTTAAAAACTATCTTATATTTGCACAATTATATTTTTCATGAGTCAGACATTATTATCTTCTCCCTTACAGGGTTTTACAGATTACAAATTTAGAAATGCTTTCAATTATTATTTTGGCGGTATTGATACCTTTTATGCACCGTATATAAGATTAAATGGAAAACTGGTAATTAAAAATTCCTATCAAAAAGATATTGCACTAGAAAATAATACCGAGCTGGAAGTAATTCCGCAAATTATTACTAATGATGCAGATGAGTTTCTTTTTGTTTCTAAATATGTTCGAGAATTAGGCTACAAAGAGTTAAACTGGAATTTAGGTTGCCCCTACCCAATGGTTACTAAACGTGGCATGGGTTCTGGCTTGATTAGCGATGCTAAAAAAATAAATACTATTCTTCGCAAAGTACATAATGAATCTGATATTCTTGTTTCTATGAAAATGAGGATGGGTTATGAAAACCCCGAAGAAATATTAGATGTTTTACCAATTTTAGATACCTATCCTTTAAAAAATATTGCCATTCATGCTCGCATTGGTAAACAATTATACAAAGGAGGAACGAACTTAGAAGCGTTTCAAAAATGTTTAGACAACAGCAAACATAAAATGTACTATAATGGAGACATTACCTCTGTTGAAGCTTTTCATAAACTACAAGAACGTTTTCCTAGTATAGACCATTGGATGATTGGAAGGGGTTTAATTGCAGATCCTTTTTTACCAAGTATGATGAAAGCCGATACCAAAGAATATCCTAAAAACAGGTTTGATATCTTCAATGAATTTCATGATCAAATATATCAAGAATATGACGCTGCACTATCAGGACCAACTCCTATAAAAATGAAAATGTTAGGATTCTGGGAATTTTTCTCTCAAAGTTTTGCAAATCCACAAAAAACCTATAAAAAAATTAAAAAAGCCAACAGTCCAAAAAACTACCAAAATGCGGTAAGAGATATTTTTAAGGAAGCAAAAAACGGTTAATCTACTTTCTATAAATTAACAACTCTAAGAGCTTTCGCGCAAGTGATCCACATCTAGATTTTCATTATTAAAGTCTTCTAAAATCTTAGCAACAGAAGCATTTATAGTATTGGCATCTATATTATAGTTCGGATTAAATCCTTTTTTCTCTGGAAAATTTTCTATCATAACTGTTGAAGAAGGAAACGCAAAATCAACACCTAATGCCTTCGCTAACCTTACAATTGCCATATGCAGCCTATGTTTAGATGATTGCTCTGTGCTCCAAGCTAAACTTTTAAAATAAACATTTACCATAACTAATAACGCAGAATCTCCAAAACCACTAAATTCTACATTGTAAGAATCTGAAAGTGTTTCTGGATGTGCAATTACAATCTCTCTAACTCCTTTTACAAAAGCTTCAATTAATTCTGGAGGTGTATCATAACGCACACCTAAATTGGTGTTGTAACGCCTAAACAGGCGCAAGCCTTTGTTATTAATAATAATCTCAGACAATTTACTATTTGGTATTTGATATACAGAGGTATCTGCAGCACGAACACTTGTAGATCTAAACCCAACTTTTTCTACAGTACCAGAAAATTCTCCAGTTTCAATCCAATCTTCTATATGAAATGGCTTGTCTATGAAAATCATAATAGTTCCTATTAAGTTTTTCACGGTGTCTTGAGAAGCTAAAGCTACTGCCAAACCACCAATAGTTGCACCCGCCAGAATAGTAGTAGTATCTACACCAAAAAGAGAAATTAATCTTAAAACACCCACAACAATAACCAAACCTGTAAAGAAATTATGCAATATTGGGGCTAATTGATCATCTAATTTATTATCGGTCTTAGCTGTAAACGCACTGTAAAATTTCATTAGTACATGCACTAAATTTAAAAAAACATAAGTCCAAAAGACAACTATTGCAATATTTATAAAAAGAAATACCCAAGCATTAGCTTCTAAACTAAATTGAAGTGATGGAATTACTTTTTTGATAAAGTTTATAGCTAATAATAAACTGATAGGTCTCGCTAGCTTTTTTAAATACTTATCAAAACTGATATCTGTACTTTTTGTGACTCTATGTTGAATTGTATTCAGTAAATAATAGGTTATTCTTTTAAAAATATAAAATAAAATTACAGTTAATAATAAAAATATAATAGCCATAAATACTTGCCAATATTCTATTCCCATTAATTTTTTATGACCAATTTCTGGCACAATATCTTGTATTTTTTGAACATACCAAGGAAAAACAGCACTATAAAGCACATCTGTTTTTTTAATAGTTTCAAGTGAATAATACCAGTTCTCTCCTGCTTTTTCTAAAGAAATCTCTGGCATTCTTTTCGGAAAAGGCGTGTATTTTTGACTAGAAGAAAAACGAACCGTATCTTTAAAATTAGGGTTTTTAGGTACAAGGTCAAAATCTACAATTAAACCTTTACCATCTAAAATTTTCTTAATTCTTATTGCTTTTTTAACTGCTTCTTTTTCAGATAGCCCTAAGATTGTTTTTGACGCTTTTTTAGGCTGATATGAATCTGACTGTAAAAAGTACAAATGGGTGTATAAAGTAGCGTGAGGATTGCTTAAATCTACATTCACAGAATCCTTTTGAGCATTCGCTATGAATGAAACTAAAAATAATAAACAAAGTAATTTACGCATGATATAATTATTAAATTGCTGTTAAACGAAAAACAAATTTAAACCTTTTCATTTTTTAATCGTCAAAGAAGTATAAATAATAAAATTATGAAAAATATTGCAAGTATTTTACTGTTAGTACTCATTTTTACTTTTACCATACAAGCACAGAAGAAAAGAGGGTATAAACAACAACTTACTATTAATCAACAAACAAGTTTAAAAGTAAAACAAATGACGTTGGTCTTAGATTTATC
>CAJXAS010000057.1 GCA_913050305.1 uncultured Polaribacter sp.
TATTTAAGATTGTAATTAGTAATTCCAGAATCCCATTCAAAACCAACAAAATCTAAAATTAATCCATAGAAATAATCTGAGTATATTAAAGATAGGTTTGAGAATAGCTTGTCTGTAAATAGATGATTCCAACGCAAGTTTAGAACAGTATTACCATAATTATTTACGAAGTTGTCGCTAATGCCGAATACATCTTTACCAAAGTATGCAGATAGAAATACATTGTTCTGATCGTTAAATCGATAATTTATTTTAGTATTTAAATCATAAAAATATGCTTTGTTATCGTTATCAAAAAGAGGTAAAAATAAATGTGCATAGGAAGATCTACCACCAATTAAAAAAGAACTTTTTTCTTTTTCTAGAGGCCCTTCAATTAATAATCTAGATGAAACTAGGCCAATACCGCCGGTTACGTTAAAATCTTTACTATTTCCTTCTTTTTGGTAAATATCTAATACAGAAGACAATCTTCCGCCATATTTAGCAGGAATACCCCCTTTGTATAATTTTACATTTTTAATTACGTCAGGATTAAATACAGAGAAAAAACCAAATAAATGAGATGAATTAAAAACAATTGCTTCGTCTAATAAAATTAAGTTTTGGTCTGCAGCACCACCTCTTACATTAAACCCAGATGCACCTTCTCCGGCACTTGTAACTCCTGGTAATAGAATTAAAGATTTTATAATATCTGCTTCTCCTAAAACTACAGGAATTTGTTTTATAGTAGAAGAAGTTAAATTATTAACGCTCATTTGAGGCGTTTTTAAATTTAATTTTTCAATATTACTTTCGATAATAATTTCATCTAAATTTTCAGAAGTTTCCTTTAGATTAAAGTTTTTTGTAGTTTTTTGTGAAAGTGAGATACTCTCTAGGAGAGTATTATATCCTAAATAGCTAATTTGTAAATTATAATTTCCATTTGGTATTGTAATCGAGTAGAACCCGTATTCATTTGTGCTAGTTCCAGCTTTTAATTCAGGGAAATAAATAGATACTCCAATTAAAGTCTCATTATTTAAATCATCGTGTACGGTTCCACTAAGTGTAATCTTTTCTTGGCTTAGCGCAATAAAGCTCATCAGGAAAAAGAGGAAAAACAATTTTTTAGAATACAGCATTTTTTTTTGTTTAATTATTAGTCACAGAACTACAACAAAAATACAAATCTAAAATGATATGAAAATGTTAAAACAAATAAATTACTGTTGTTTAAAATAAGAAAGACCGATATTTAAAATATCGGTCTTTCTTATTTTAAACAATTTAAAGAGGTTAAATACCTTCTAAAATACTATTTAATGTATTGTTAGGTCTCATTGCATTGTTTGCTAAATCTTCATTTGGTAGATAGTACCCTGCAATATTATTTACATTACCTTGAGATTCATTCAATTCTGTAACAATTTTATTTTCATTAAGTTTTAAGTCGTTTGCAATCTTAGAGAAAGTGGCTTTCAATGCCGCATCTTTGTCTTGTTTAGCCAAACCTTCTGCCCAATACATCGCCAAATATAAATGACTACCTCTATTGTCCAATTCCCCAACTTTTCTAGAAGGAGATTTATCGTTTTCTAAGAATTTATCTGTCGCATCATCTAAAGTTTCACCTAAAATTGAAGCTTTAGAATTATTTTTAGAAGTTCCTAAATGTTCTAGAGAAACTGCTAAAGCCAAAAACTCTCCCAAAGAATCCCAACGTAAATGGTTTTCTTCTAAGAATTGTTGCACATGTTTAGGAGCAGAACCACCAGCACCTGTTTCAAATAAACCACCACCATTCATTAAAGGCACAATTGATAACATTTTTGCGGAAGTACCAACTTCTAAAATTGGAAATAAATCTGTTAGATAATCTCTTAAAACATTTCCAGAAACCGAAATGGTATCCTCTCCTTTTATGATTCTTTTAAGGGTGAAAGCAGTCGCATCAATTGGAGATAAAATGCGAATATCCAATCCTGCAGTATCATTATTTAATAAATATAAGTTTACTTTTTTAATGATTTCTAAATCATGAGCTCTGTTTTCATCTAACCAAAAAACAGCAGGTGTGTTTGAGGCTCTTGCTCTTGTTACAGCTAGTTTTACCCAGTCTTGTATTGGTAAATCTTTTGTTTGACACATTCTCCAAATATCTCCCTCTTCAACTGAATGCTCAATAATTGTTTCGCCATTTACATCTAATACAATAACTTTTCCAGCAGTAGTAATTTCAAACGTTTTATCGTGAGAACCGTATTCTTCTGCCTTTTGTGCCATTAAGCCAACATTAGGAACAGTACCCATGGTTGTTGGATCGAATGCACCATTTTTCTTACAAAAATCTATAGTTGCACTATAAATCCCTGCATAAGAACTATCAGGAATAATGGCTTTCGTGTCGTGTAAATTACCTTTAGCATTATACATTTGTCCAGAAGTTCTAATCATAGCCGGCATAGAAGCGTCTATAATTATATCGGAAGGGACATGTAAATTGGTAATTCCTTTATCTGAATTTACCATTGCCAATTCAGGTCCGTTATCTAAAGCATATTGAATATCTGCTTTAATTTCATCACTTTTTTCTTTTGGCAGCTCGTTTAGTTTTCCTAAAAGATTTCCTAAACCATTGTTTACATCGGCGCCAATTTGCTTAAAAGTTTCCCCATGCTTTTTAAATAAGTCTGCAAAAAACACTCTAACGGCGTGACCAAAAATTATTGGATCACTTACTTTCATCATTGTTGCTTTCATATGTAAAGAAAACAAGATGTTTTTTTCTAAAGCGTCTTTATACTGTTCTTCTAAAAAGGCAATTAATGCTTTTTTACTTAATATGGTAGCATCAATAATTTCTCCTTCAAGAAGTGTTAATTGTTCTTTTAAAACCGTTTTTACACCATTTTCAGAAATATGTACAACACTTATTGATGTTGCTTCTTTTGTAGTAATAGATTTCTCGTTATGAGCAAAGTCACCTGCTGTCATTGTAGCAACGTGCGTTTTAGATTCTGCAGACCAAGCTCCCATAGAGTGCGGATTCTTACGTGCGTAATTCTTTATTGCTTTAGGTGCTCTTCTATCAGAGTTCCCTTCACGTAATACGGGATTTACCGCAGAACCTTTTACTTTATTATAAAGAGCTAAGACATTTTTGTCATTCTCTGTTTTTATTTCTTCTGGGTAATTGGGAAGTGCATATCCTTTTTTCTGTAATTCTGAAATTGCCTCCTTTAATTGAGGCACAGAAGCACTAATGTTTGGTAATTTTATAATATTTGCATCAGGTTGTTTTGCTAAATCACCCAATACTGCTAAAGCATCTTCTACTTTCTGGTCTTCGTTTAAGAATTCAGAAAAATTAGCTAAAATTCTAGCCGCCAAAGAAATGTCTTTTACTTCAATTTCTATATTAGATGTTTTTGTAAAAGCTTTTACAATTGGTAAAAAAGAACGAGTTGCTAATCCCGGAGCTTCATCTGTTTTTGTATATACTATTTTAGCTTTTGTACTCATATTAAGTGTATTTTAGTAAGTATGTAGATTGTATTTCTATCTATGTTAATTTCATTATTTTGAAGGCTCGCAAATTTAAGAATTTAATTTGATGTTTTTATTGGTAAAATACTATTAATTAGAGGTTTTTAATGTGTTTTTGATAATTTTTGAAATCGATTTCGTGCAATTTAAAAATATATGTTATCGGGAGTAATTTCTTTTACAAATTTGACATCATTTAGGTGAATTAGAAATTCTTGTAATTTTAAACATTACTTTTTAAAACAAAAAAAAAGTGTTGTAATAAAACAACACTTTTTAGAATTTTATAAATTGAAGAATTATCTTCTTTTTTCAGTAATTCTAGCTTTTTTACCAGTAAGACCTCTAAAGTAAAAGATTCTAGCTCTACGAACTTTACCTCTTTTATTTACTTCAATTTTTTGAATAGAAGGTAAGTTTACAGGAAAAATTCTTTCTACACCAACAGTACCAGACATTTTTCTGATTGTAAATGTTTCTGAAGCTGCAATACCTCTTCTTTGGATAACTACACCTCTAAAAAACTGAGTACGTACTTTTTCCCCTTCTTTAATTTCGTAATAAACAGTGATTGTATCACCAGCTCCAAATTTTGCAAATTCTTTCTTTGCAACAAATTCGTCTTGTACAAACTTTACTAAAGCTTCCATATTTTTTAATTTAATTGATTTTGTAAAACAACGTTCACGATATCTTCGTCAGAGGTTAATTTAGCGGTTGCAAAAATAGCACTTTTTTTTAGTTGATAAAATTAAAAAGCAACTATTTTTTAGGTTGATAGTCAGTGCAATAGAAAATCCAAAATTTCCTACGCTCTTTTCCATTTACTTTAATGATAATTGGCGCTAGTTCAGTAACGTTTTTGAAGTGCGAAGTTAATAGAGGATTAATTTCACCTAACTTATTTGAGTCCTTAAAACGTTTGTCAGAGTCTATAAATAGTGCATTTTTTCCTTTCAAGATATTTAAGTCATCACCTAAATAGTCAAAATGTAATGAAGGTAAACCAATAATATTTTGGGCATAGACTTTATCTTTCATGAAAAAATTTAAACACGCAGAAGTTTTATAATTATCGTTAGAAAAAACAAAGGCTTCTGTATATGTTTCTTTTAAAGTGGCCGTTTCGTTTGCTAATTCTTCCCATCCAACCCAAGTATCGTCACTTTTTATGGGCACTAAATAAAAGAGAATTTGCAAACTAAAAAGTACATGAAATACTACGGAAAAAACAATTTGTACTTTTAATAGCTTTTTACTGATAAACATTCCTGCAATAATAACTCCGGTTATATAAGAAGGCATCATCCAGTTTAATTTCACCCAATAAATAGGAGTAAGGAGGAAAAAACCAATAAATGTAGGAATAAAAAATGCTAATAAAAATAAGGTTTTAGAACTGGGCAGTTTAAATTTGAATAAAATTCTTTTTACATACTTATAAGTGAAAGAGACAAAGATTAAAAACAAAACGGGTAATAATAAAAACATTTGATGACCAATGGCGCCAAAGAAGTTTTTAGGAGAAATTTTAAATTCTGATATAGAGCTAGTCCTTTCGGATGACTGAAACACAAAAGATGCAAAGTCGTTTTGATAATTCCAGTACCAAACAGGAAAGGTTACTCCAACTGATATAATTATAGAACACCACAGCCAAGGAGATAGTAATAATCCTCTATGCTTATTAGAGAAGACTAAAAAGGCTAACAAACCAAACTGTAATAAAATAGCAGTGTATTTGCTGTTAAAAGCAAGGCCCATTAAAACTCCTCCTAGTATAAAAAACCATTTTTTCTCCTCGAATATTGCTTTGTACAAGCAAATTAAACTTAATGTCCAAAACAATAATAAAGGCACGTCTGGCGTAGAATTAAAAGATAATATAGATACGAATATTGTAGAAGCTAATAGTACAAAAGCTTTTTGTAATTTTTCTTTAGATAAAAAATAAGAGGCTAATTTATAAAAACTAAGTATCGTAAGTGAGGTAATAAAAAAGTCTGCAAATTTTACAACAAATATTGAAGAACCAAAAATATCCGTAAAAAAACGTAAAATATAACCAATCATTCCAGGGTGATCAAAATAGGAGAGTGATAAATTTTGACCGTATAAATAGTAATATGCGTCTTGAGGCATTAATCCCATGAACGGTAACAAAAGTATTCTGAAGATTTGAAAACCTAAAACCCAAGAAATGGCTTTATTGTTTTGTATAAAATTTAAAAGCTTATTCATCTAATAAATCTGGTCTTATGGATGCTGTCCTTTTATAAGCTTGATCACTTCTCCAATCATCAATTTTAGGAAAGTTACCAGAAAGTAATACTTCTGGAACCTTACTACCCTCATAATTGGATGGTCTTGTATATACAGGTGGAGATAGTAAATCATCTTGAAAAGAGTCTGTAAGTGCAGATTGTTCATCACCAATAACACCTGGTATTAAACGCACAACAGCGTCTACTAAAACAGCTGCAGCCAGTTCACCTCCGGTTAAAACATAATCTCCAATAGAGATTTCTTTGGTAATAAAAAGTTCTCTAATTCTATGATCTACTCCTTTGTAATGACCTGTTAAAATTAGAATATTTTCTTTTAATGATAATGTATTTGCAGTAGATTGATTTAGTGTTTTTGCATCAGGTGTCATATAAATAACCTCGTCATACGACCGCTCCGCTTGTAGCTTTTTAATACAGTTTGCAATGGGTTCAATCATCATTACCATTCCTGCTCCACCACCAAACTGTGTATCATCTATTTGTTTATAATTCCCAAGGCCGTATGCACGTAAATCGTGAATAATAATCTCTGCTAAACCTTTTTCTTTTGCGCGTTTAATGATTGAGTGGTTAAACGGACTTTCTAATAAATCTGGTGCTACTGAAATAATATCTATTCGCATATTACAAATGTAAGTTTTTAGATAATTAAAAGAAATGTTTTTTTACCAGTTTTTCATGAAGAATATAAAATAATTTTAATTATTCTTTTTCATATGAAACAGAGCATCTTATTTGTTTACAATCGGTGTTTTATTTATTAAAAGGATTGATTAATAAAACGAGTTTAAATTTAGGTTTGGTTATTGCTTTATTTTTTAAAATGCCGCAATTACAGCCTCAGCACATCGTTCACCATCCATAGCTGCAGAGACAATTCCACCTGCATATCCACCGCCTTCGCCACAAGGAAATAAACCTTCTATGTCTGTGTGTTCTAAGTTTGCTTTTCTTGGTATATTAATTGGTGATGAGGTTCTAGATTCTACACCAATAATATTTGCTTCATTTGTATAGTAACCGTGCATTTTTTGGCCAAAACCAGCAAAACCTTTGCGCAACCTACTACCTATAATTTTTGGCAAAAGAGAGTGCATAGGTGCAGATTTTAAACCAGGCTGATAAGAAGTTTCATTTAAATCTGTTGAAAACTTACCGTCTACAAAATCTACCAATCTTTGAGCAGGTGCAGCTTGCGTTCTTCCACCAGCAAGAAAAGCAATTTTTTCTAAATCTTTTTGAAACTCCAATCCTCTTAATTCGCCAAAATGATCATATTTCTTAAAGTCTTTGTCAATATCTAACTCAACAACAATTCCTGAATTAGCAAACTTGTTATTTCTTCTAGAAGGAGACATACCGTTTACAACCACCTCGCCGCTTGCAGTGGCAGCGGGTACAATAAAGCCACCAGGGCACATGCAAAAAGAGTAAACACCTCTATTATTTACTTGTTGCACTAAACTATAGGCTGCAGCGGGTAAAAGTTCATCTCTTTCTCCAGAGCAATGGTATTGTATTTGATCTATTATTTCTTGTGGATGCTCTACACGAACGCCCATAGCAAAAGACTTTGCCTTAATTCTTATTTCTTTTTTGTGCAATAATTCATAGACATCTCTGGCAGAATGTCCGGTGGCTAGAATTACCGAATTAACGGTCATTTCTTTCCCACTATGAAGCTGGATAGCTTGTAATTTATTGTCTTTGATAACAAAGTCAGTTACTTTAGTCTCAAAATGAATTTCTCCACCAAATTTTAAAATATTTTCACGAATATTTTCAATAATTTTAGGTAATTTATTTGTCCCAATATGCGGATGTGCATCTACTAAAATTTGCTCTGTAGCACCATGAAAAACTAGATTTTCAAAAATTCTTCTAACATCGCCACGTTTTAAGGAACGGGTATATAGCTTGCCGTCAGAATACGTTCCTGCTCCACCTTCGCCAAAACAATAATTAGAGTCTTCATCTACAATATGATCTCTGTTTATTGCTTTTATATCTCTTCGTCTGTTTTGTACGTTTTTTCCACGTTCCAATATTATGGGTTTGTAACCCAATTCTATGCAACGCAAAGCAGCATACATTCCAGCAGGACCAAAACCAACAATATGAATTTCTTTTGCATTAGAAACGTCTTTGTATTCAAAAATATAATCAGACTTTTCTGGTACTTGTTCATCTAGGTAAACAGCAACTTTATAATTAAAGATGATGTCTTTCTTACGAGCATCGATAGATTTACGCAATACTTTTACTGCAGAAATCTCGTTTTTGTCAACTCCTAATTGTTTAGAAGCTTTAAATAAGAGTATATTTTCTTTTTTTTCTTCTATTAAGTTTACACGAAGTTGAATTTCTTTAACCATGAGGCAAAATTACAAAATTAAAGAGTTTTTAAACTGTCTAAGGTTAATTTATATTCAATAATACTTTCTTCACAAATAGGTATTACAAATTTTAATTTCTCCTTTATAATTTCTTCACTTCCTTTTTTTGATCCTGCTTTTCAAGCTCTGCAATTTCATCAAGGTATTTTAAACCCATTAACTCAAAATATTATTTTAAAAAATTACATATATTTTTCACAGACTCATATTTAACAGTAGTAATACTTTCTTCTAAAATGGTTATTCTTGGAGTTGTGTCTGAGAGATATACTCCAATAAGTTGAATAAGGAAACCTTTATTATTTATCATTCTTTAAAAGTTCTAGAGTAATTTTAGAGAATATCTAGTATCTGTTTAGCTAGGAAGCAAATCTTTCAATTTAGTAAGTATAAATCGGAAGATTTGTAAGGGGCATTAATCGTAAGTATAAACACTTTTATGGTTACTTGTTTTATTCTTCTAGAAATATTTTTTCAAGCCTTTCAATTGTAAAAGGTTTTTGCAAAACAAAATCAATCGTATGTTCCTCTTTAGTTTTCTCATCAATATTCCATCCAGATACCGTTATAATTTTTATTTGATTTCCAAAACCATTACGAATAGCAGCTATTAACTCCCATCCATTCATTCCAGACATGCCAATATCTGTAAAGACAAAATCATAAGTATTTTTACTAAGATGTTCTAATGCATCCTTTCCGTTATTTGCAATCGTACATTTGTGCCCAATTAATTCTAACAACTCAGAGACAACTTCTGTTATAGAGGTATCATCGTCTACCCATAAAATATTTAATTTCGATTTGGTTTTAAGTTTATTTTCATTGATTGTTTTATTATCCTCGTGCTGACCTATTGGAAAAACAATTTTAAAGGTAGATCCTTTAGATAATACAGAGGATTTAACAACGATACTTCCGTTGTGTTTCTTTATAAGATTATAAACGCCACTCATTCCTAAACCTCTCCCTAATTTGAATCCTTTTGTAGAAAAAAATGGTTCAAATACTTTTGTTTTAGTCTCCTCATTCATACCGATACCAGTGTCAGTAAAAGTTGCAAATACCTCTTTACCTTTTGTGCCTGTTTTAATAATAATATCTCCTCCTTCTGGCATTGCTTCAACACTATTTTTGATTAAATTATAAATAGTAGATTTTAATTCCCCACTATTACCAATGATTTTTGGAATATCTTTTAAGTCGGTTATAACATTTATCTTTAATCCATTCCTTTCCATACCGTCTTTCCAGAGCGGGCGTGACTGCATTAAGCTCTCATTTATCAGGGTATTAAAATTAATAAGTTCGGTTTCTATATCATCATATTTTGTGTCTCCAAATTTTTGCAATGCACTGACCCTATCAGCTGCATCACTTATAATAGACCCAATGTTATTTAAACGCATATTGGTATTCTTTGGATAATCGTTTTGAAGTTTGATAACTTCTAGATTTCCTACCATTTGTTGTAGTGAATTGTTAAAATCATGAGCGATAGAAGAAGACATTTCTCCTATTGCTTTGATTCTTTGATGTTTTATTTGAGCCTTCTCAAATGCTTTTTGTGAGGTAATGTCTTGATTAGAACCTGTTATACTTGCTGCTTTTCCATCTTCTCCCATCATAGGTTCACAAATGGCTCTTATTGTTTTTTGCTCTTCATTAGAAAGGAAAATTCGAAATTCAATATCGTATGGAATGCATAGATTAACAGCTTTCTCATAAGAACTATTAAATAATTCTAAGTCATCGGTAT
>CAJXAS010000058.1 GCA_913050305.1 uncultured Polaribacter sp.
AAGTCTTGTGGAATTTGAAAAATACCAAATCCGCCCGGTTTTAAAACTCTATACAGTTCTTTCATTGCTTTTGTATCGTTAGAAATATGCTCTAAAACATGATTGCAAAAAACAACATCAAATTCGTTTTCTTTAAAAGGTAAATCGCAAATATCTGCTTTTACATCTGCAATAGGAGATTCTAAATCGGAGGTAATATAGTTTAGATTTTGCTGTTTTCTAAAAATATCTAAAAAGCACTGTTCTGGTGCAATATGTAATACTTTAAGCTTTTTTGTAGCAGTGAAGAAATTAGTGTTATCCTTTAAAAAAAGCCACATTAAGCGATGTCTTTCTAAGGATAGCGTAGATGGTGAAAGTGCGTTTTCTCTTTGTTTACCATAGCCGTAAGGTAAAAACTTTCGAAAACTTCTACCATCTATAGGGTCTGTAAATTTGTAACCTCTTAAATACCAGTAAATTACAGGTCTAACTATATAGCTGGCTTTTATTAGCCAGGGTCTTGGTATTGTATTTAGGATTGATTTAAAGATTTTCATAGTGTTTACACTAAAAAATTAGTGTCTATTTACTGTCGAAATTCATCCTCTTCATTAGTAATAATTCCCAAAGCTTCATGCACATACTTAAAAGTAGAAAGTAATTCTGGTTTCCCGTTTAAGATAGCAACATCATGCTCAAAATGCGCCGAGGGTTTGCTATCTAAGGTTGTAATTGTCCAGCCATCTGAATGTTGTCTTATTTTATGCGTTCCTAAATTGGTCATAGGTTCTATAGCAACAACCATTCCTTCTACAAACTTTTTTCCTCTACCTCTTTTACCGTAATTTGGCATTTCAGGATCTTCGTGCATATCTCTACCTAGACCATGGCCAACTAATTCTCTAACTACACCATAACCTCTGTCTTCTGAGAATTTCTGAATTGCATAACCAACATCACCAACTCTATTTCCTGCTTTAAACTCTCTAATGCCCTCGTATAAACTTTCTCTGGTAACATCTAATAGTTTTTTAGTTTCAGGGTCAATTTCACCTACAGCAAATGTGTATGCATGATCCCCATAAAAACCATTTTTCTTAGCGCCACAATCTATCGAGATAATATCACCTTCTACTAAGGGTTTTTTATTCGGAATTCCGTGAACTACTTGAGAATTTGGACTCATGCAAAGTGTATTCGGAAAGTCATACAGTCCTAAAAAACCAGGAATTGCCCCTTCTGATCGAATGAAGTCTTCTGCTAATTTATCTAAATAAAGGGTTGAAACACCAGGTTTAACTTCTTTTGCAAGCATTCCAAGCGTTTTAGAAACTATTAGAGCACTTTCGCGCATAATTTCTATTTCTTCTTTGGTCTTAATTTTAATCATGTAAAAAAATTGAACCGCAAAGTTAATATAATTTAAGGTAATAAGTTCCTTGTAAATTTAAGTATACACAACAAAAGAATATAAAAAGCACCTTATTTACTTCTGTCGTAAGAATGTTTGTAGGCCTCACCAGAAACAATTTTCAGCATATCTTTTTCTAAAGACTCTCTGGCATATTCAACATAACGCCCAATCTCTTTTCCTTTTTTATAAAAAATAAATGTTGGTACCCTTTTTATGTTTAAACCTTCTTGTAAATTATCAGGTGTTTTTTTTGAACGATTTACAGTTATTAAATCTATTTTTTTAAGGTTAAAACCTGCTAATTCTAATATTTTATAAAAACGTGGTGTTTCCCGCTTACTGTCTCCACACCATGTTCCCATAAAGCCTTTAATAGTAACTCCTTTTAGAGTTTTGCTTAATGCTGCAATTGTTGCTTCGTTTGGTGTATAATTATCAAAGTTTTTCACGAACCAACTATTATATGGAGCCTGTGTAAAAGATTCTTTATTAGCATAGCCAATTAAATCACCACTTTTGTTTTTTGCTGCCGTTATTTCTTTTTGTGTACTGCAAGATGTTAATGCGATGACGCATAAGAATAAAAATATTTTTTTCATTTTTTTATTTTATAATAGAGATTTTTGTGTCATTTCCTTTGGCTGTGCAACATTTAATAAGTCTAAAATAGTTGGTGCAACATCACCTAGTATACCACTTTTTACAGATTTAACTTCTGTATCAATTAGAATGAATGGAACAGGATTTGTTGTATGTGCAGTATTAGGGGAACCGTCGGGATTCATCATGGTTTCACAATTACCATGGTCCGCAATTAATAGGGTAGAGTAGCCATTTTTTAAGCCAGTTTCAATCACTTTTTTCGCACATTCATCTACAGTTTCGCAAGCTTTAATTGCAGCTTCCATAATTCCTGTATGACCAACCATATCGCCATTTGCAAAATTTAAACAAACAAAATCTGTCTCCGCTTTTTCTAAGTCCTTGCACAAAGCATCCGTTAATTCGTATGCGCTCATTTCTGGTTGTAAATCGTATGTTGCAACCTTTGGTGAGTTTTTTAAAATTCTAGATTCTCCTTCAAAAGGAGCTTCTTGTCCGCCAGAAAAGAAAAAGGTAACATGTGGATATTTCTCTGTTTCCGCAATTCTAATTTGTTTTTTACCTGCTTTAGCTAGCACTTCTCCAAGTGTATTTTTAATATTATCACTATTGTAAATTACATTAATACCTTTAAAGCTTTCGTCATATAAAGTAATTGTTGTAAAGTATAAATCTAATTTTTTCATTCCAAACTCTGGAAAATCATTTTGAGATAATACATTCGTTAATTCTCTTCCTCTATCTGTTCTGTAGTTGAAAAATACAACAACATCTCCTTCTTTTATTTTTGTTTTTGGCGCACCAGCTTTATTTGTTATAATAATAGATTTATGAAATTCATCTGTAATTCCTGCTGTGTAGTTCGCATTCATTTCAGCCACTGCATCCGAAGTTTTTATACCAATTCCATTTACTAAACCATCATATGCTTCTTTAACTCGCTCCCATCTGTTATCTCTATCCATTGCATAATAACGTCCAGTTACAGAAGCCAATTCTCCCGTACTTTCTTTCATATATTCTTGAATATCATTTATAAAATAGGTTCCAGATTTAGGATCACAATCTCTACCATCTGTAAATGCGTGTAAATACACATTGTCTACTTCGTTCTTTTTTGCAACATCTAAAATTCCTTTTAAATGGTTAATGTGTGCGTGAATTCCACCATCAGAAACTAAACCTAGTAAATGCACATCTTTATCATGCTCTTTAGCATACTTAAAAGTATCTAATAATACTTTTTCTTTACCTAAAGTTTCTTCTTTAACAGCTTTATTAATTCTGGCTAAATTTTGATATACAATCCTACCAGCACCTAAATTCATATGACCAACTTCAGAATTTCCCATCTGACCATCTGGCAAACCAACATGTAAACCATCGGTTCTTAACTCAGCATGTGGATACTTGTCATACAAACCGTTTATAAAAGGTGTTTTTGCATTGTAAATAGCAGATACTTTCGGGTCTTGGGTAATTCCCCAACCATCTAAAATCATTAAGATTACTTTCTTATTCATGCGCTGTATTTAAAAGGTAAAAATAAGAAAGTTTTTTGTTTTTTTCTTAGAATTTCACGAAACCGATAGCGTAATTGCTTATATTCAAGACAGCGCTTCCTTTATTAAAAGGATTATGAAGCGTTGTTCGTATTTTATAATGATCTAATCGTTGTTTTTAACAAATTTAAAATAAGGAATTACTATTTTAATGTGTAATTTTGTAGGAATAATTCAATAAATACATGAATATACACTTTCAATTGAATGATGTCACAAAGAAACTGCCAAAACACCTACATAAGTTTGTTGTAAAACAACCCTATGAAGAATATACAGCACAAAGCCAAGCAGTTTGGAGGTATGTAATGCGCATAAATATTGATTATTTAAGTAAAGTTGCACATAATTCTTATTTAACAGGACTTGCTAAAACAGGAATTTCAACTGAGAGAATTCCTTATATGGATGGGATGAATCGTATTCTAAAAGATATTGGTTGGGCCGCAGTTTCTGTAGATGGTTTTATTCCACCAAATGCTTTTATGGAGTTTCAGGCATATAACGTTTTAGTTATTGCATCAGATATGCGAACTATAGACCATATTGAGTATACTCCAGCACCAGATATTATTCATGAAGCCGCTGGGCATGCACCAATTATTGCAAATCCGGAATATGCAGAATATTTAAGACGTTTTGGCGAAATTGGATGCAAAGCAATTTCTTCAGCCAAAGATTTTGAAATGTATGAAGCCATTCGTCTTTTGTCCATTTTAAAAGAAGATCCTAATTCTTCAGAAAAAGAAACAATTGAAGCTGAGCAAGTAGTAGAGTATTTACAAGATAATATGGGAGAATTGTCTGAAATGGCACAAATAAGAAACTTACACTGGTGGACGGTAGAATATGGTATGATAGGCACTTTAGAAACGCCTAAAATTTATGGAGCAGGCTTGTTGTCTTCTATTGGCGAAAGTGCTTGCTGTATGAAAGATGAAGTAAAGAAAAGACCCTATACTATAGAGGCTGCAGATATAAATTTTGATATTACAAAACCGCAGCCACAATTATTTGTAACACCAAATTTTGCTCATTTGAGTCTTGTATTAGAGCAGTTTGCAAATAAAATGGCAATTAGAAAAGGAGGAGTAAAAGGGTTACAGAAGTTAATAAATTCTAAAAATAGAGGTACTATTGAGTTGAGCACAGGAATACAAATTTCTGGAGTTTTTACACACTTAATTGCAGACGAAAACAACAAGCCTATTTATTTTCAAACTACAGGCTTAACAGCACTTTCAAATAGAGATAAAGAACTTATTGGGCACGGTATAGAAAAGCATCCTAATGGTTTTGGAAGTCCTATTGGTAAATTGAAAGGAATTAATATTCCTATTGAGAATATGAGTCCAAGAGATTTAGAAGCGTATCAAATTTTTGAAGGAAAACAAGTTTCTTTAGAATTTGAAGGTGGAATAAAAGTAGCTGGAGATTTAATTACAGGAACTAGAGATCTAATAGGTAAAATATTATTAATTTCTCTTAAAAATTGTACTGTAAGTCATAAAGAGACTATTTTATTTAAACCAGAAGACGGAATTTACAATATGGCAGTTGGTAAAGAGGTTGTTTCTGCTTTTGCAGGTGCTGCAGATATAAGCTCTTTTCAAGATGAGAGTGAAGTTTCTAAAACGAAAACACGAAAAATAAGATATACAGATAAAGAAAAGGAATTGTATGCTTTGTATGAAAAAGTAAGGGAAATGCGCGAAGCAAATAATGTTTCTGAAAAGAACCTGATAATGATATTAGATCAGTTGAAAAAAGATTTTCCTCATGATTGGTTGTTGAGTTTAGAACTTTATGAAGTAGCTTTGCAGTTCCAATTTTTGGTAGAAAAAGAAATACTTAAGTATTTATTGACCCTGCAGAAAAATGAAAAGTATTCTAATTTAATACTAAATGGATTAAATTTATTAAAAGTCAAGAAATCAGAAAAATAAATTTTAGAGTATTGGGTTTTTTTGATATTCTTAAAAGAAAAAATATGAGTATAGAGATTAAAGATTATTTAGAGAAAGGCGCTGTAGTTTTAGATGTTAGAACATTAGAAGAGTGGAATGAAGGTCATGTATCAGGGTCTAAACATATTGTTTTGACGTT
Source organism: uncultured Polaribacter sp. (assembly GCA_913050305.1). GTDB lineage: Bacteria > Bacteroidota > Bacteroidia > Flavobacteriales > Flavobacteriaceae > Polaribacter. The sequence goes on from CAJXAS010000058.1 coordinate 5,668, forward strand.
AATTCCATTAGAATTAGAACAAATTAAATCATGGGGTAAACCTGTAATAGCTGTTTGTAGAAGTGGGGCTAGAAGTGGCCAAGCCGCTGAGTTTTTATCTAACAACGGTATAGATACTATTAACGGTGGACCATGGCAAAATGTAGATCAGCACGTTTAAGCATACTTTTTTAAAAATTAATAAAAGGTAGTCTTTCTTGAAGACTACTTTTTTTTTGCTCTAACTTTAGTAAAAATTGTTGATGTAGTTTAGAGTCTTCATGAAAAGGTCTGTGTAAAAGTCCTTTTTGAATTTCATCAATTTCTTTCATTATTGATTTGGTCTCTTCAGAAAACCAAGTGTCTATAAATTTTCTCCAAATATAATTAATGGCTGTTTTATTTGGATGAATCATATCCTCTGCATAAAAACGATAATCACGTAACTCGTCCATCATGATTTCATAAGAAGGAAAATAAGATACATCTTGCTTATTAACTAAAGTATGGATTGCTGCAATCAAGTGCGATTTACTCTGTGTATTTTCAATAAAACCATCTTTTAAATGTCTTACAGGAGAAATCGTAAATATTACAGCTGCATCTGAATTAATAGACTTAATTAAAGAAATACTGCGCGCTAAACTTTCTGAAATTTCAGAAACGGACAAGAGTTCTTTTAAGAATTTTTTCTGTGGAATTTTATGGCAATTTGCAACAATTGTATCTGTCTCTATATATCTATACACCCATGAAGTTCCTAAAGTAATTATAATATGAGAAGCTTCTTTTATTTTTTTATTGGTTAAAGAAATTGCTACATTAAGTTTGTTTAGAAGTTCGTTTTCACTCGCAGAACTTAAACTAGAATGCGCGTCAAAAGAATGCCAAATTTCATTTTGATATATAAGATCATCACTAGAATATACTTTTTTATTACTGGTATTTGTAATTAAATTTTCTATTGCCTTAGGATGAAATAGAATGCCAAATGGGTTTTGTATAGATTGAAATTTGAAGTAACTTAATTTGTCTCCAATATTTTCTGAAAAACAAGAGCCTAACAACAGTATATTCGACTGATAATCTATTAGATTCTGTGTTTTTCTTTTTAGAGGAATTTTAGTTTGAAGTTTCATAATCAAGTGTTCGATAATGTAAAATTGTTTCAAATTTAATCTTTTTATTCGAAAAATAGATCGGCTTACGGCACTTACACTTAGATCTTAAAAAAAATAGAAAAAGTTTAAATTTTACACTAAATAATTTTTAGCTCCTTCTAAAGCTTTAGGGATTCCTCCCGGATTTTTACCACCAGCAGTTGCAAAGAAATTTTGACCGCCGCCGCCGCCGTGTATTAACTTACCTAGTTCTCTAACTACTTTTCCTGCATCATATCCGCGCTCATTTGCTAATTCTTTAGAAATATAGCATGTTAACATTGCCTTATCTTTAGATGGGCTCGTAGCAAACAATAAGAATAAATTTTGATATTCTTTACCTAAAGTAAAGGCTAAGTTTTTAATACCGTTTGCATCTAAATCTACTTTTGTAGCTAAAAATTGCACACCATTTATTTCTTTTAACTGATTTTTAATTTCTCCAGATAAATTTTGAGCTTTCTCTGCTAAAAGTTGTTCAATTTGTTTTTGTAAAGAAGAATTTTCTTCTTGTAATTTAAGAACGGCTTTTGTAGGTTCTTTTGCATTATTCAATAAATCTTTAATTTCAAATAAAGTTTTATTATTTTCAGAATAAAAGTCTTTTACGGCGTCATTAGTAATTGCTTCAATTCTTCTAATTCCAGAGGCAACGGCTCCTTCAGATTTTATTTTAAAGTGCCAAATATCTCCTGTGTTTTCAACATGTGTACCACCACATAATTCTACAGAGGCACCAAATTTAATAGCACGCACGGTATCGCCATATTTTTCTCCAAATAAAGCAATAGCACCGTCATCAATTGCCTGTTGCATTGGTATATTTCTTTTTTCAATCAATGGTAGTTTTCCAGAAATACGTGCATTTACAAAATCTTCTACATCTTGCAATTCATCTAAAGTTAATTTAGAAAAATGAGAAAAATCAAAACGTAAATATTTTGAGTGTACTGCAGAACCTTTTTGTGTTACATGTGTTCCTAGAACTTCTCTTAAAGCTTGGTGCAGTAAATGTGTAGCTGAATGGTTACAGGTTGTTCTATGACGTTGTTTTTTATCTACAACAGCTTTAAAGCTCTCGTTTATATGCTTTGGAAGATTTTTTGTAAAGTGAATAATTACATTATTTTCCTTCTTAGTGTCTAGAATATAAACAACATCTCCATGTATATCCTCTAAATATCCCTTATCTCCAACTTGTCCACCACCTTCTGGGTAAAACGGAGTTAAGTTAAAAACTAATTGATACATTTCTCCGTCTTTTTTAGACGTTATTTTTCTATATCTTGTTAATTTTACAGGAGCATCTAAGGTATCATATCCAATAAACTCTTCAACAGTATCCTCAACTAAGACAGTCCAATCTTCTGTAGAACTTTCGCTCGCTGCCCTAGACCTATTCTTTTGTTTTTGAAGTTTTTCTTGAAACCCTTTTTCATCTAAAGTATATCCTTTTTCAGACAAAATTAGTGCAGTTAGATCTACTGGAAAACCAAAAGTATCATACAGTTCAAATACTTTTTCACCAGAAATTTCTTTAGTGTTAGACGCTGCAATGATTGCATCTAATAAGACTAAACCTTTATCTAAAGTTCTTAAAAAAGAAGCTTCTTCTTCTCTAATTACGTTTTCAATTAGTTGTTTTTGTGCTATTAATTCAGGAAAAGCATCGCCCATTTTTTTACACAAGACATCTGTTAATCTATATATAAAAGGTTCTTTCTTGTCTAAAAATGTAAATCCGTATCTAATTGCTCTTCGTAAAATTCTACGTATCACATAACCAGCACCTGTATTGCTTGGTAATTGACCATCTGCAATAGAAAAAGCAACTGCTCTTAAATGATCGGATATAATACGTATTGCAATATCTTGTTGCGCATTACTACCATATTTTGTATTCGTTATTGCACCAATCTCACTAATAATTGGTGTAAAAACATCAGTATCGTAATTAGACTGCACATTTTGAAGTACCATACACAAACGCTCAAAACCCATTCCGGTGTCTATATGTTTGTTTGGTAAGTCTTCTAGTATGCCATTGGCTTTTCTATTAAATTGCATGAAAACTAAGTTCCAGATTTCTACAACATGCGGATGATCTTCATTAATTAAAGTACGACCGTCTACTTTTGCTTTTTCTTCTGCAGAACGAATATCTACATGAATTTCAGAACAAGGTCCACAAGGTCCTTGAGCACCCATTTCCCAAAAATTATCCTTTTTATTTCCTTTCAAAATTCTGTCTTCAGCAATAAATTGTTTCCACAAATCATATGCTTCCGTATCCATTTTCAGATTATCAGCATCATCAGAACCTTCAAAAACGGTTACGTATAATATATCTTTATCTATTTTATAAACTTCGGTTAACAATTCCCAAGCCCAAGCAATTGCTTCTTTTTTAAAGTAATCTCCAAAAGACCAGTTTCCTAGCATTTCAAATAAGGTATGATGATAGGTGTCATAACCAACCTCTTCTAAATCGTTATGCTTACCAGAAACACGTAAACATTTTTGAGAATCTGAAATTCTATTATTTTTTGGTTTTCCATTTCCTAAAAAATATTCTTTAAAAGGCGCCATTCCAGAATTTACAAACATTAAAGTTGGGTCATCTTTGGTAACCATTGGAGCAGAGGGCACAATTAAATGTGATTTTTCCTTAAAAAAATTTAAAAACGTAGCGCGTATGTCTTGTGATTTCATAAAAAAAAGTTTCTTTCCGATACTTCGGAGAGTTAATTATGTTAATATATCTTTAAAAAAACAACTTACAAAAAGTAGTTGTAAAACATTTTGTAAATTGGCTTGTTGTTAAAAATGAGATTTATATAATGAGCTCATTTAAAAAACAAAAATAGTACATTTACAACTATGGCAAAAGTAAAATATTATTACGAT
>CAJXAS010000059.1 GCA_913050305.1 uncultured Polaribacter sp.
GGTTACGAAATCGATATCTTTGTCGCAGAATATTATAATTATCATAAAAATATAGCATGAATTTTAGTTTAACAGAAGAACACATCATGATTCGGGATGCTGCAAGAGGTTTTGCAGAAACAGAATTACTACCAGGAGTTATAGAAAGAGACAATAAGCAAGAATTTCCGAAAGAATTAGTAAAAAAAATGGGAGATCTTGGTTTTATGGGAATTATGGTAGACCCAAAATACGGAGGGAGCGGAATGGATGCGATCTCATATGTATTAATCATGGAAGAACTTTCTAAAATTGATGCTTCTGCCTCTGTTATCGTTTCTGTAAACAACTCTTTAGTTTGTTACGGCCTTGAAAGCTATGGTTCTGAAACTCAAAAACAAAAATATTTAACAAAGTTAGCAACAGGCGAATTTGTTGGTGCCTTCTGCTTAAGCGAACCAGAAGCAGGTTCAGATGCTACCTCGCAAGCAACAACAGCAGAAGACAAAGGAGACCATTATCTTATTAATGGAACAAAAAACTGGATTACTAGTGGTGGACGTGCAGACGTTTATTTGGTAATTGCCCAAACAGATAGAGAAAAAGGTCATAAAGGGATTAATGCTTTTATTGTAGAAAAAGGAGCAGAAGGTTTTGATGTGGGGCCAAAAGAAGACAAATTAGGAATTCGTGGTTCAGACACACATACCCTGCAATTTAACGATGTAAAGGTGCCAAAAGAAAACAGAATTGGTGAAGATGGATTCGGATTTAAATTCGCTATGAAAACACTTTCTGGAGGTAGAATTGGTATTGCTGCACAAGCTTTAGGAATTGCAGCTGGGGCGTATGAATTGGCTTTAAAATACTCTAAAGAACGAAAAGCGTTTGGTACAGAAATTTGCAATCATCAAGCAATTGCGTTTAAATTAGCAGACATGCATACAGAAATTGAAGCTGCAAGAATGTTGGTTATGAAAGCTGCCTGGGACAAAGACCAAGGGAATAATTATGACATGTCTTCTGCTATGGCAAAACTATATGCTTCTAAAGTAGCTATGGAGCACACTGTTGAAGCTGTTCAGATTCACGGAGGAAATGGTTTTGTAAAGGATTACCATGTAGAACGATTAATGAGAGATGCCAAAATTACACAGATTTATGAAGGAACATCTGAAATTCAGAAAATTGTAATTTCTAGAGGAATCATAAAGGGATAATTTACTCCTTATATATACTATTTCAAAATCCATCTTATTATAAGATGGATTTTTCTTTTCGGTCTGTTTTGAGAAAAACAGAAACCGTACTCATTATTTCTTTTTAAATGAATCTTATTGAAGTTTACTTTGTTATAAAATGAAGCAATCTCATAATTAAAAATACTACTTGGTCGTGCTTTCTCTAAAACATATAGCACGCTTCACTTGACATAAGGACTCCGCTAATTAAGCGCTAAAGAGCGTATCAAAAAACTATAAGTCTAGCTTAATATTATACAATTGCAAACCAGAAGAAGGGGCTATATTCCTTAAGAACATTCTGTCATTATCCTCTTGCAAAGAAGCTTCAACAAAATCTAGATCAAGATTACCTTTACCAACCTCAAATAAAGTCGCCATCATTAAACGTATCTGATACCGCAAAAAACCAGTTCCTTTCACCTTTAATATATAAGATGTTTCAGGAAAAAAATTTGCAGTTAATATATCATTCTTTACAATTTCACAAGATTGTATCGTTCTTTTAAATATTGTTTGCGCACTTGGTTTGGTACAATATTTATGAAAATAATGTTCACCCTCGAATAGTTTTGATGCTTTCACCATACTATCAATATCTAAAATCTCATCAATATTCACAATAAAGGGCGCAGCAAAAGGATGGTTCTTTTCACCAAAAGAGAAATAATAATGGTACTCTTTTGTCTTAGAAACCTGTATTATATTAAAGCTAGTTGCTACTTTTTGCACTGATACTGCTCGAAAGTCAGGAGAAAAATTAGAGTTTAAAGAATTTATAAATAAAGCTTCATCAATTTCGGTGTCTCTAAAGAGCTGCAAATAGTAAGAATTTGCAGATACCTTTGCATCTGTTCTACCCACACCAATAGTTTTATAGAGTGCGTCCTCAAAAACATAGGACAAAGATTTATCTACCATATCATGTAAAGTTTTTGCATTTGTCTGTTTTTGCCAACCAGAAAAACGAAAACCTAAGAATTCTAAACAAATTAAATAAGAAAATGAATATTTCATAGGTGCAAAAGTACAATAATTACAAATTTTTTTACAAAAGATGCATTTTTATGAATATCTCAAAATTTTACTACATTTTCTTATGAACCCAACATTTTAGACCTTTAAAAAACAACAAAATATACTTATCTTAATTTTACCCCCTTTTTTTTAAGGGTGTGCCCCTAAATAATGGTCTATTTAAAAAAACACCCCCTTGTTAATTTAAAATAAATATATACTTTTGATACATATTTATTAATCAACACAACAATCAACAAATATTAAGAATCATGAAAAAAATCATTTTTACAGCTTTATTAGTAGTGAGTTTCATTGCAACAGCACAGGAAGAAGAAAAAGGAACGTTTACTTTAAGCGGAACCGTAGACGTATATGGCACTGCTAATTTCGCAGATGGCTCAGGAACTCCTGGAATATTAATTGCAAGCCCAGAGAACGCAAATGGATTTGGATTAGGTTTTGCAAATACTGTATTTGCTTACGAAAAAGGAAAAGCTGGAGTTGTAGCTGATATTGCTTTTGGTCCTAAAGCTGATGACGCAAATTTAGCTGGAGCAATCAACCAATTATATGCTTTCTACAATGTAAGTGACAAAGTAACTTTTACTGCTGGTCAGTTTAATACTTTTTTAGGGTATGAGGTAATTTCTCCTGCAGCTAACTTTAACTACACTGTATCTTACTTATTTAATGCAGGTCCTTTTTCTCACACTGGTATTAAGATGGATTATACTGCATCTGAAGATTTATCTTTTATGTTGGCTTTAACAAATTCTCACGCTATATCAAGTGCTGATGGAAATGTTGGCGGTGAACTGCAATTTGGGGCACAAGTTGGCTACAAAGGTCAATTCTTAAACTTTATTTATGGAGGTGTTGACGGAAGTGGTATTACTGATAATATTTTTGTTGATTATACTGGAGGATTTGATTTATCTGATTCTTTCTTTGTAGGTGTAAATGCTGCTTACTCTAACTCTTCTGACGCTGACGCTGGTTATCAAGGTGCCGCTTTGTACTTACAAAACACTTTTTCAGACAGTTTCGCTCTAGGTTTGAGACCAGAATTTTTTACTTACACTTCTGGTGCAGGAGATACAAGTGTTACTGCATTTACTTTAACTGCGAACACTTCATTAACTGAAAACTTAAAATTGATTACCGATTTACGATTTGATAATTCAGATGATTTCATCATTGAAGCTTTTCCAACAGAGAAAAGTGTATCTGCATTAACGATTGCTGCAGTGTACTCTTTCTAAAGAAGACCACTAAAAAAATCAACCTGCGAAGGTCAGACTTCGTAGGTTCTCAAAAACTAACTAAAATTTTATAACTATGAGTTTATTCTTAACATTATTACAAGATTCTCCAGCATCAGAAGTTACCAAGGCTGTTGAACAAATCAATGGTGATATGGGAATGCTTTGGATGCTAATTGCAGGTATCTTAGTCTTCTTAATGCAAGCAGGTTTTACATTAGTAGAGTCTGGTATGACCAGAGCAAAAAACGCGGTAAATATCGCAATGAAAAACATATTAGACATCTGTGTAGGTTCTATAACCTTCTGGCTAGTTGGTTACTCTCTAATGTATGGAGACACTTCTAACGGATGGTTCTTCTGGAGTGGTTTATTCCAAGGTGAAGGTGCAGATTTATTCTTTCAAACAATGTTTGCAGCAACTACTGCAACAATCGTTTCTGGAGCTATCGCAGGTAGAACAAAATATTCAACATATATTATTTTCTCACTTGTCATGACAGCTGTTATCTATCCAATTTCTGGAGGATGGGAATGGAATGGAGGTTGGTTAAATGATACTGCTGGTTTCATGCCTGCAGAATTTATTGACTTTGCTGGTTCTTCAATTGTACACTCTGTAGGTGGATGGGCCGCATTAGTAGCTGCATTTATGGTAGGTCCTAGAATTGGGAAATATGTAAACGGTAAAGTTTTACCAATTCCTGGTCACAATCAAGTTTTAGCAACTTTAGGGGTATTTATCCTCTGGTTTGGTTGGTTTGGTTTTAATGGTGGATCTCAATTAGCTTGGGGTGGTGCTGACGCTATTGGTGCGTCAACAGTAGTCTTACTTACAAACTTAGCAGCTGCAGCTGGTGGACTAGGTGCTTTAATTACTACTTGGATTTGGTACGGAAAACCAAACTTAGCGCAAACTTTAAATGGTTGTTTAGCTGGTTTAGTTAGTATTACTGCAGGTTGTGGAAATATGACTGCCGGTGGTGCTGTTTTAGCAGGTTTAATTGGAGGTATTATTGTAGTTTTTTCAATTGAATTTATAGAAAAGAAATTAAAAATTGATGATGCAATTGGCGCAGCTTCTGTCCACGGCGTTGCCGGTGTTTGGGGAACTTTAGTTATTGGTCTTTGGGGCGTAGACGGTGATACTGGTATTGGATTATTTAATGGTGGTGGAGCTGCCCAATTAGGTGCGCAAGCAATTGGAGTTTTAGCATATGCTGTTTGGGCCATTACTTTATCTTTTATTGTATTAGGTATTTTAAAAGCAACTATAGGCTTAAGAGTTTCCAAAGAAGTAGAAATTGAAGGTTTAGATATTTCTGAACATGGTTCTATTGCTTACCCTGGTAAAAGAGTAAGAGACTTTGAAGACGACAAATAAGGAATTATTTTAAAATTCAAAAACAATAAAAATCACACAACTTTTAAAGTTGTGTGATTTTCCACATAAAAGTATTTTACCATTAAATATAGAATAATTAACTAAAACTAAATAATTATAAAATGAAGAAAATTGAAGCTGTAATAAGAAAATCTAAATACAGAGCCGTAAAAGAAGCATTGCACGAAGTAGGTGTAAACTTTTTTTCTTACTGGGATGTTACTGGATTAGGAAATGAAAAAGAAGGTCATGTCTATAGAGGCATTTCTTATAGCACAAGTGATATCCAAAGAAGGTATATATCTATTGTTGTAAATGATGATTTTGAAGAAATTACCATTAAAACAATTCTTAAATCCTCTAGTACTGGTGAGGTTGGTGACGGTAAAATTTTTGTAAGTGACATCAAAGAAGCTTATAGAATTAGAACCGGAGAAAAAGGAGGGAAAACTTTAAATTAAAAAATTACAATACGTATTATTATGGAATTACTAACAATAAATAACGTGTGGATGATGATCTGTACGGCGCTCGTTTTTTTTATGCATTTAGGTTTTGCATTTCTAGAGATTGGTTTGACAAGACAAAAAAACACAATTAATATACTATTTAAAAATATTTTCATCATTACTGTTGGCCTACTATTATATGCTTTAGTTGGCTTTAATTTAATGTATCCAAATTGGGGAGCAAATTCTGCAGGGTATCTAGGAGATTTTATATTCGGAATTTCCGAACCTCTAAAAAATGGTACATTAGATTTAGCATATAACCAAGGGTACACCTATTGGACAGATTTCTTATTTCAAGGAATGTTTGCTGCAACTGCTGCAACCATAGTTTCTGGAGCTGTAGCGGAAAGAATGAAAATTCTACCTTTTATGATTTTTACAGTTTTATATGTAGGTTTCGTATATCCAATTGCAGGTTCTTGGAAATGGGGTGGCGGATTTTTAGATCAATTAGCAACACCTTTTTATGATTTTGCAGGTTCAACATTAGTGCATTCTGTTGGAGGTTGGGCAGCATTAGTAGCTGTTTCCTTACTAGGCGCTAGAATTGGAAAATTTGAAAATGGAAAAACACAGGCTATCCCTGGACACAATATACCTATTGCTACTGCAGGTGTTTTAATTCTTTGGTTAGGTTGGTTTGGTTTTAACGGCGGTTCTGTATTATCAGCAGATCCAGAATTAACATCTATCACATTAGTAACAACTTGCCTGGCTGCTGCTGCTGGTGGTGTGGTGGCTGTATTGGCTTCAACAATTATGTATAAAAACTTAGATTTAACCATGTTCTTAAACGGAATTTTAGGTGGCTTAGTTGGTATTACTGCTGGTGCAGATCAAATGTCTCCAATGGATGCAATCTTAATTGGAGCTGTAGCCGGTGTATTAATTGTTTTTGCTGTAAGTTTAATTGACAAGTTAAAATTAGACGATCCAGTTGGGGCAATTGCAGTGCATCTCGTTTGTGGTATCTGGGGCACACTAGCTGTTGGTCTTTTTGGCAACTTAGCAAGTGGAGCACAGTTTTTAAGTCAGCTTATAGGAGTAGCCTGTTATGCTGTTTTCTGCATCGCAACCTCTTTCATTATTATTTTCACGCTAAAGAAAACAATAGGAATAAGAGTTAGTGAAAAAGAAGAAGTAGAAGGTTTAGATGCGCATGAACACGGTATGGATGCGTATCCAGATTTTAGATTAAACGAGTACTAAAAATTACATTTTATAAAAAGAAACGTCTTTAAAGTTAATATTTTAGAGACGTCTTCTTTATTTTTATGAATTTCACATTTAAAATCAATTTAATTATCATAAATAAATATTTGATACTATTATTTTATTTTCATCACAAAAATTGCACTAAAAGAGCCTAAGTATTGAATTATATTCAACAAAATCCATAGATTTGTATATATAATTTAATACAAAATGGAGAAACAAGGCTTATATTTACCCGAGTTTGAACACGAAAATTGCGGAGCAGGATTCATTTGTAATTTAAATGGAGAAAAGACAAATCAAATTATACATGATGCTTTAGAGATACTAGTAAAACTAGAACATAGAGGTGGTGTTAGTTCTGATGGGAAAACAGGGGATGGCGCAGGTTTATTAATAGATATTCCTCATAAATATTTTAAAAGAGTTTGTGATTTCTCTATTCCAATCCAAAGAGAATATGCTGTAGCTATGGTTTTTTTACCAAAGGTTATAAATCAATATAATTTTTGTAAAACTACATTTGAAAACGAGGTAAAAGCGCAGGGACTTTCTATTTTAGGGTGGAGAGAAGTACCTGTAGACTCTGCGCAATTAGGGCCTATTGCATTAGCATCAGAGCCAAATATTGAACAATTTTTTATTGGTAAAACGGATGAAATTGACGAAGCTACCTTTAAAGCTAAATTATATGCCGCAAGAAAAATAACAGAACACGAAATTAGAAAATCTAAAATTTCTGAAAGTATCTATTTTTATGTTTCTAGTGCTTCTTTAACTACAATAATATATAAAGGTATTATAATGCCAGAAGATATTGGCCCTTATTATAAAGACCTACAAGAAATAGATTTAGTTACCCGTTTAGCACTTGTACATCAGCGTTTTTCTACAAATACAATGCCTACTTGGGAGCTTGCGCAACCGTTTAGATTGATGTGCCAGAATGGAGAAATAAATACATTACGTGGAAATGTAAGTAGAATGCGTGTTCGTGAGGAAATTATGAAAAGTGATGTTTTCGGACCACAAATAGAAAAGTTATTCCCCATAATTTTACCAGGAAAATCTGATTCTGCCTCTATGGATATGGTTGTGGAATTATTAACGCACACCGGGCGTTCATTGCCAGAGATTATGATGATGATGATTCCTGAAGCTTGGGAAAAACATAAAACAATGTCTAAAGAGCGAAAAGCTTTTTATGAATACAACAGTTGTATTATGGAGCCCTGGGATGGCCCTGCCTCTGTGCCTTTTACAGATGGAGATTATATTGGTGCCTTATTAGATAGAAACGGATTAAGACCTTCTAGATATACCATTACGAAAAGTGGTAAACTAATTATGTCTTCAGAAATTGGAGTGGTAGATGTTGCACCAGAAGATGTAAAAGCACACGGCAGATTAGAACCAGGAAAGATGTTCTTGGTAGACATGAATGAAGGTAGAATTATTCAGGATGAAGAAATTAAAAGTAAAATTGTATTAGAAAGACCTTATCAAGAGTGGTTAGATAATACCCGTTTATATTTAAAAGACGTGCCATATACGAGCGAAACATGTCCTATAGAAACCATTGATATTAAGACCCGTCAGCGTTTATTTAATTATACTTTTGAAGACATTCAAGAAGTAATAACACCAATGGCACAAGTTGGTAAAGAAGCCCTAACTTCTATGGGAATAGACACTCCTTTAGCTGTTTTATCTGACAGACCTCAGTTAATATCAAACTACTTTAAACAATTATTTGCACAAGTTACAAATCCTCCTTTAGACGGTATTCGTGAAGAAATCGTAACAGATATTAGTTTAAATTTAGGAAAAGATAGAAATATTTTCAGTATTACCGATCGACAGTGTCGAAAATTAAAAATTCAAAATCCTGTTATTTCGAATGCAGATTTAGAAAAAATTAGAAATATAGAGGTAGAGAGTTTTAAAGCTGCGACGATTCAAATTTTGTATCCAAAAGCACAAGGTTTAAATGGATTAGAAGATGCTTTAGATCAAATAGTTGTTCAGATTGAAAAAGCAATTGACAACAAAAACAATATTATAATTTTATCAGACAGAGGTGTAAACCAAGAGTTTGCTCCTATTCCAGCTTTGTTGGCATGTTCTTTTGTTAATCATCAATTAAATAGATTAAGGAAACGTTCTTATTTCGATATTATAATTGAATCTGCAGAACCACGTGAACCACATCATTTTGCTACATTATTTGGCTACGGTGCAAGTGCCATTAATCCTTATATGGTAAACGAAATTATTAGAATGCAAGTAAAAGAAGGCTTCATTACTGATATGGACGAGCAGCAGGCGGTTGATAACTTCAACATAGCTATTGGAAAAGGAATTCTAAAAGTAATGAATAAAATAGGTATCTCTACGTTACACTCTTACAGAGGTTCTCAAATTTTCGAGATCGTAGGATTCAACTCCCAATTTGTAGAGAAATATTTCCCATATACTGCATCCAGAATAGAGGGTATTGGGTTGTATGAAATTGAAAAAGAAATTGATCAGCGTTATAAACAAGCGTATCCAGATAATAAAATTGACAAAAATTTAGGTTTAAATGTTGGTGGAGAATATAGATGGAGAAGAAACGGGGAACGTCATCTATTTAACCCAACGACTATTTCTAAATTACAACAAGCGGTTCGATTAAGTGATCAAGATAGTTACAATATCTATGCAGAAGCTATTAATGAGCAAGCGGAAAGCTTAATGACTATTCGTGGATTATTTCAGTTTGATAATCTAGATCCTATTCCTTTAGAAGAGGTAGAACCTTGGACAGAGATTGTGAAACGTTTTAAAACAGGTGCAATGTCCTATGGGTCTATTTCTAGAGAAGCACACGAAAATTTAGCAATTGCAATGAATAGAATTGGAGGTAAATCTAATTCTGGTGAAGGTGGTGAGGATAGAAAACGATTCCAGAAAGATGTAAATGGTGATAGCCGAAACTCTGCTATTAAACAAGTTGCCTCCGGAAGATTTGGAGTAACTTCTCATTATCTAACAAATGCAAAAGAGATTCAAATTAAAATGGCGCAAGGCGCAAAGCCTGGTGAAGGTGGACAACT
>CAJXAS010000060.1 GCA_913050305.1 uncultured Polaribacter sp.
TATTGATAACAAGGAAGAAGAGCAATTTTCTTCTGTTGTTTTTCAAGAAGATTGGCACAAAGGTGTTATTGGTATTGTTGCTTCTAGATTGATTGAAAAATACTACAGACCTACTTTAGTCTTTACAAAAAGTGGCGATAAATTAGCTGCTTCTGCGCGTTCTGTAAAAGGTTTTGATGTCTACAATGCGTTAGAAGAATGTAGCGAGTTTATAGAACAATTTGGCGGCCATAAATATGCTGCCGGTTTAACGCTTTTACCAGAGAATTATCAAAATTTTAAAAACAAGTTTGAAGCGGTTGTTGAAAGAACCATCGATAAAAAATTATTAACTCCAGAAATTACTATAGATGCTGCAATAGATTTATCTGAAATTACGCCTAAATTTTTTAGAATTATTCAACAAATGGCACCTTTTGGTCCGATGAATATGAAACCTACTTTTACATCTACTTGTGTTCGGGATAATGGTTATGGCAAACAAGTTGGTGCAGATAAAACGCATTTAAAACTAAATGTTTTTCAAGGTGACAATCAAAAAACATACAATGCTATTGGTTTTAATTTAGGTGCTAAAATAGCACTTGTGAATGACGAGTTTGATATTGCGTATGCATTAGATGAAAACGAATGGAATGGACGAAAAACAGTGCAATTACTATTGAAGGATTTGAAGTAGAAAGCCTACACATCCATAGACATTAAAACCATTTTCAACTCCATGTAAGTAACGCTACCGTCTACTTTTTCTTTCAGCGCTGTTAACCCTTTTACTTCGCCTGCTTCTTCAACCTGATTTCGAATGTTTTTATACCGTTTTAATGGAATTAATTCTAAAACATCTATATCACCAGAAGAAATATAATTAGCCAAATGGTTCTCTATAGTTCCTGCAGTTAAACTGCGTTCTTTAGAAATTTCTTTTATTGACAAACCTGCTTTAAAGAGCTCAAAAGAAATTTGCTTCGTTGGCTTTTTATCTTCCTTTTTTTGTTCGTTTAATCTGTTAATTCCGTTGTCTTTGCAATATACTTCAATAGCTTCTAAAATTTCTTCTCCGTATTTTGAAACGCGCGTTTTGCCCATTCCAACAACCTTTAATAGTTCCTTTTCAGTTCTAGGTAAATCATCGCACAAGGCATACAAAGTCTCTTGTGTAAAGATTTGAAAATGTGCAATTTCTAAAGATTTTGCAATACCATCTCTTAATTCACGTAATTTTAAAGCTAAAATGGGATCTCGTTTAGAAGCAACCTTCTTCTTTTTAATAGGTTCTGTTTTTTGCAAAACGGCATTTGCTCTTACTTGCAAGTATTCTTGAACTTTAAAACCTTTGGTCATTTTTTGTAATGCAAATAACTTCTCTTCTAGCTTTTCTTGCAAAGAATCAAACTGTTTAGAAAAGTCTTTTTTTACGGCTTTATTATCTGTAGAAAAGGTAATTGTATCTAAAGGTTTTTGAATACTATTTTTAGTTGTATTTAGAAAATAAGTAATTGCTTTTATAAAACGTTCTTGAATTTGAGAACTATTTTGAGGAAGAACATTATCTTCAGAAAGTGTATTTAACTGATTTTTAAATCCGTTAGAAATCTTCATTAAAGCTACTATTCCGTCATCTTTTATGATTTGTAAATGATCTATAACATCTCCTTTGATACTTGTTCTATTGTTGTAAAAAATATCTATTAACCTTGTTATTGGGTATAACAATGGCTGATAATCTAATATTTCTGAAATTAAATTTAACTGAAAATGTTTCTCAGATTCGTTTAAAACACTTTCGTCAGGATGATTCTCCTCAACACCTTCATTAAAAACACTTACAGTACTATCATTAATAATGGCGCTACTAGTAATTGGCGTTTTTAATACCAAACCTTCTAAAGAAGTACACCTACTTAGTGCCACATACGTTTGCCCATGCGCAAAGGAAGCTTCTGCATCTATAATCGCTTTTTCAAAGGTTAAACCCTGACTTTTATGAATGGTTATTGCCCAAGCCAACCTTAATGGAATTTGAGAAAAAGCACCTATCATCTCTTCCTTTATAGCTTTAGTTTCTTCGTTGATCGAATAATTAATATTCGACCAAGTTTCTTTTTCGGTAACAATTTCATCAATCTCATTTGCACATTTTACTGTAACAGATTCCTTAGAAATTGCCGTAATGATTCCTATTTTTCCGTTGTAATATCTTTTGTCTGTAGAAGAGTCATTTTTAATAAACATTACCTGTGCACCCACCTTTAATTCTAATCTTTCTGCATTTGGATAGGCGTTCTCATTAAACTTCCCAGAAACTTCAGCATTAAAAAAAGAACTTTTAATTTTAAGTTTGTTTAGTTCAGATTCGTTAATTAAATTGGCTCTATTATTGTGTGTTGTTAGTGTAATGTACCCTTCTTCTTTGGTTGGTGAAAAAGAAGGATTGTAATTTTTATTTAAAATTTTAGCAGACATATCAGATAGCGTGTCAGTTCTAATTTCATTTAAAATTTTAATAAAATCTTCATTTTTCTGACGGTAAATATGTTTTAATTCTATGGAGACAACATTTGCTTCTTGATATGCTTTAGAACTAAAAAAGTATACTGTATTGTAATGTGACTGCAATAAACTCCATTCATTGGGCCTTACAACTGGTGCTAATTGCTGTAAATCTCCTATCATTAAAATTTGTGCACCACCAAAAACTTTATTTCTGTTTTTGTAGCGTCTCATTACTTGATCTATGCCATCTAGTAAATCTGCTCTAACCATCGAAATTTCATCAATAATTACTAAATCCAACGATTTTATAATGTCAATTTTTGTCTTCGAAAACTTACGTTGCGCATTCGAAGTATTTGCAATTTGGTTGGGTAAAATAGGACCGAAAGGCATTTGAAAAAAAGAGTGAATCGTAACTCCTTTTGCGTTAATTGCCGCAACACCAGTTGGCGCCACAATAACCATTCTTTTTAAAGATTTCTTTTTAATTTGATGTAAAAAAGTTGTTTTTCCTGTACCTGCTTTTCCTGTGATAAAAAGATTTCTATCCGTTTTTTCTATGAAGTCTAAGGCAAGTTCTAATTCAGGGTTCTTTGGCATTGAAGCATTTTTACTGCAAGGTAAACAATCAGAAATAGTTTCGTAAAAAATAATACTAAAAATGATTAAAGTTATTTAATGTTTCTCTTTTTACTAAGTTCGTTTGTGTGACAGGTTGCTGTCGTTTGCGTGTCGTATGCATTACTTATTACCTGCAAGGCTATAGAAAAGTGAATCCCTATCTTTGTCCAATAAATAATATTGAAAATAATATGAAGCCAACTACAATTAACTTAAGAGATCTTAAAGAAATGCGATTGCAACGCCACTGGTCTCAAGACCAATTGGCAGAAATGAGCGGATTGAGTATTCGAACGATACAACGGATAGAAAACGGGGAAAATGCAGGATTCGAATCTATAAAATCTTTGGCTGCAGTTTTTGAAATCGATATTATTGATTCTGATAAAAAGAAAGAAATAACACAAATTAGAAAAGAAGAAGCTTATATTGAAAATATAAAAGGACTTTACAAACTTCTTGCCGTTGCAATTTTAAGTTTAATAGCGCCTGTTATTCTTGCAATTACTGATGCCTCGAATTGGAGTGTTTTTTTATGGCTTCTATTATCTTGGACCGTAATCATAGGAATCTATTCTCTGAATGTTTTTGATTTTTTTGGAGATGAATGGAAACAAAAAATAATAAAAAAGAGATTCAAAAAAGAGTAACAAAAAAATCCCAAGCAAAAGCTTGGGATTTAATTTTATAAAATTAAAAAATTATTTATTATCTCTCTGATAATAACTTACAATACTTGCTTTTGCTAATGTATTATTCCATAAACAAAAACCAAAAATGGCAGCATTTGTGTTTTTATCTAAGCCCAGCGTATCTGTCTTTAATGCGTACACTGTTATTTCATATTTATGCAAACCATGACCTTCTGGTGGACAAGGGCCTCCAAAACCTTTAATACCATAATCTGTAATACTTTATATAACTCCTTTTGGTACTAAATTTAAGTTTATGTTACCTGCGTTTGTAACTAATTCATTCATATTTGCTGGAATATCAAAAACTACCCAATGCCACCATCCACTTCCTGTTGGTGCATCTGGATCGTACATTGTTATTGCAAATATTTTGGTTCCCTCTGGTGCATTTTCCCAAGAAAGTTGTGGTGATTTATTTTCACCTTCACGTCCAAAACCGCTAAATTCTTCTGTTTTCGTAGCCTGACCTCCTAAGTCTGTACTCGATAAAGTAAATGTATTCTGACTAAATGAGGCACCCGAAAATGCTATTAGGGTAATAATTAGTAAACTTATTTTTTTTAGGATATAATTGGTTTTAAATCTTTCGTAAAAATAATCTATTCGATTACTTTTTGTGTCCTGTAAAGTGTTCCATTGTTTTATAAATACCCAATACAGTTCCTGCAAACCAATCTAATACATTAATAGACATTAAGCCTTGCCCTAATTTTATAAGTCTATAGATGTAACCCGGAATAGTAACCATTCTTTTATTTTTTTCTATGGCTTTTATAATTGTAAGTGCGGCAACTTCTGGATTCAAAATTGGTATTTTAGATCTTACGCCATCAAACATTCCCGTATTAATAAAATAAGGCATAATCGTGGTTACATGAATATTCTTTTTTAACTGCTGCATCTCAAGTCGTAAACTATCAGACCAACCAACTACAGACCATTTACTTGCTGCGTAAACAGACATTTTAGGATTTGAAATTAAACCACCAGAAGACGCAATATTACAAATATGACCAGAATTTTGAGCTAACATTTCCTTCAAAAATTCTTTGGTTATATGCATAGGAGCATTGGCATTAATCTCCATTGTTTTTAAGATATCTAAAGTGGTATGTTCATGAAAATATTTTCCTGCAACAATACCTGCGTTATTTATTAGTAGATCAACTGCACCTATTTCTTCTTTTACTTTAAGAGCGGTCTCTTTAATTTGATTGACATTAGAAACATCAATAGTAAAACCTGAAATAGTTCCTTTATTTGAAAATTCTGAAATAGTTTCAGCGATCTTTAATTCATTGATATCCCAAATAATTACTTTAGCTGCTCGCTCTAATAGTAAACGAACCATTATTTTACCAATGCCAGAAGCACCACCTGTTACTAAAGCTATTTTACCCTTTAATTGTTTCATACAATAGTGTTTTATGAAGAAATACATTTCAATTTGGATACCTCCCTTCAATAGCGAAGTTATCTTTTTCAAACCATAGAAACAAATGAAAAAAAAATCCTGAGCAAAAGCACAGGATTTTTATATTTATAAACTTAAATTTTGAGTTACATTTCTAATGCTTTTGTAGGATTGTTATCCATTAAAAATTCTACAGGATTTTCTAATGCTTCTTTTACTGCAACTAAAAAACCAACAGACTCTCTGCCATCTACAATTCTATGATCATAAGACAAAGCAACATACATAATTGGTTGAATTACCACTTGCCCATCTACTGCCATTGGTCTGTTTACAATATTGTGCATTCCTAAAATTCCACTTTGTGGAGGATTTATAATTGGCGTAGAAAGCATAGAACCAAATACACCACCGTTGGTAATTGTAAATGTTCCACCTGTCATTTCATCAATTGTAATTTGCCCGTCTCTTGCTCTAATTGCCAAACGTTTTACTTCAGATTCTACACCTCTAAAAGATAAATTTTCTGCATTTCTAATTACAGGCACCATTAATCCTTTTGGTCCAGAGACTGCTATAGAAATATCTTGAAAATCTTGTTTTATTTGAAAGTCTCCATCAATCATAGAGTTTACATCAGGATACATTCTTAAAGCTCTTACTACTGCCAAAGTAAAGAAAGACATAAAACCTAAACCAACACTGTGTTTTGCTTTAAAGTCCTCTTTGTATTGTTTACGTAAATCAAAAATTGGCTGCATGTTTACCTCGTTAAAGGTAGTTAACATTGCTGTTTCATTTTTAACAGTAACCAAACGTTCCGCCACTTTTCTGCGCAACATAGACATTTTCTTGCGTTCTGTTCCTCTAGAACCATTTGCTGGCTGTGTGCCCATGGATGGTACTGCTTTTACGGCATCATCTTTGGTAATTCTACCATCTTTTCCTGTTCCTTTTATGGCCGAAGTAGCTATGCCTTTTTCTGCTAAAACTTTCTTAGCAGCAGGTGAAGCGGTTCCTGTTGCATACGTTGCAGCTGGCGCAGCTTTTGAAGTTTCAACTTTATTTTCCTCTTTTGGAGCTTCTGATTTCACAGGTGCATCACCGGTTGGTTTTGCAGCACTTGTATCTATTAAACATACAACTGCACCAACTTCTACAGCATCACCTTCTTCTGCTTTTAAAGTGATAATTCCACTTTCTTCTGCAGGCAATTCTAAAGTAGCTTTGTCTGAATCTACCTCTGCAATTGGTTGATCTTTTTCAACATAATCTCCATCTTCAACTAACCAAGTTGCAATTTCTACTTCTGTAATTGATTCTCCCGGAGAAGGAACTTTCATTTCTAAAACACTCATGGTTTCTTATTTTACTTTTGCTAAAAAAATATTAGCTTTTATTAGTATGTTCTTTTCCAAAACTTCAGAACAGAACTTTTACTTACTTATTATCATTAAAAACACTATCAATAACGGCTTTATGACGTTTTTTGAAACGTGTACTAGAACCTGCTGCTGGTACTGCGTAGTATTTACGAGAACGTACATTTAATTTTACCAAATTAAAACGCTCTAACATAAAACTCCATGCACCCATATTTCTTGGTTCTTCTTGCGCCCAAACATAGTTTACTACATTCGGATACCTATCTATTACTTTCTGTAATTTTTCTAAATGTAAAGGAAATAATTGCTCAATTCTAACTAAAGCAACATCATCTCTTTCTAAAATTTCTCTTTCTTCTAACAAATCATAATAAAATTTACCCATACAGAAAACTAGTTTCTTTACTTTATCTGGGTTAATAGTATCATCTATTACTTCTTGAAATTCTCCAGTTGCTAAATCTTCTACAGTACTTATTACTTTCGAGTGACGTAACAGACTCTTCGGTGTAAATATAATCAAAGGTTTTCTATACTCACGCTTCATTTGTCTGCGCAATAAGTGATAGAAATTTGCTGGTGTTGTACAATTTGCAACGGTCATATTGTCTATTGCACACAATTGCAAATAACGCTCTATTCTTGCAGATGAATGCTCAGAACCTTGCCCTTCATAACCGTGAGGCAATAAAATTACGATTCCGTTTTGCAGCTTCCACTTGTCCTCAGCTGCAGAAATATATTGATCAAACATTATTTGTGCTCCGTTAGAAAAATCTCCAAACTGTGCCTCCCAAATTGTTAATGTATTCGGATTTCCCATGGCATAACCATAGTCAAAACCTAAAACACCATATTCTGATAATAGAGAATTGTAAATAGACATCTCTCCTTTACTATCAGGATTTTTATTTAATAAATTAATACGCTCTTCTGTAACCTCGTCACGTAAAACAGCATGTCTATGAGAAAAAGTTCCTCTTTCTACATCTTGCCCAGAAATTCGAACATTAAAACCTTCTTCCATTAAAGAACCATACGCTAGATTCTCTGCCATTCCCCAATCTAACTTATTGGTTTCAAATGCCATCTTAGCTCTACCTTCTAAAATTCGCTCTGCTTTTCTTAAGAACGTTACACCTTCAGGAACGGTAGAAACTACCTTGGCTATATGTTTTAATTTCGTTGCTTCGTATGAGGTATCTACTGGTTCTAGCATTGTAGAAAGGTCTTCTCTATCAAAAGCTTCCCAAGTAGATTTCATAAATTCTTTTACTTTAGACTTTTTATCTTTCTTAGATAAATCGAATTCTTTCTCTAACATTCCTTTAAATTCTGCAGTGATTTCAGATAAATGAGATGCACCTATAGAACCCTCTTGCAATAATTTTTCAGCGTAAATATCTTTTACGTTTTTATGTTTTGAGATTGCTTTGTATAATTTTGGTTGTGTAAAACGAGGTTCATCACCTTCGTTATGTCCGTATTTTCTGTATCCTAAAAGATCTATAAAAATATCAGATTTAAAACGCATCCTAAACTCTAATGCCATTTGCATTGCATGACAAACCGCTTCTGTATCATCCGCATTTATGTGCAAAACAGGTGATAAAGTAACTTTACCCACATCTGTACAGTAGGTGCTCGATCGTGCATCTAAGTAATTGGTGGTAAAACCAACCTGATTGTTTACTACAATATGAATGGTTCCTCCAGTTTTATACCCATTTA
Source organism: uncultured Polaribacter sp. (assembly GCA_913050305.1). Taxonomy (GTDB): domain Bacteria; phylum Bacteroidota; class Bacteroidia; order Flavobacteriales; family Flavobacteriaceae; genus Polaribacter. The sequence continues at coordinate 8,340 of CAJXAS010000060.1, forward strand.
GTTTTGCCATTTGAACTATTTCATAGGCAATACCTTGCCCAGCAATAGCTGCATCTCCATGGATTATAATTGGTAAAATTTTACTTGAATCTCCATTGTATTTCCTATCTATCTTAGCCCTTGTTATTCCCTCTGCAACTGCGGCAACAGTTTCTAAATGAGATGGATTTGGAACTAAGTTCATCTTAATAGAGTTACCATCTCTGTAGGTTTTACTTAATGTTAAACCTAAATGGTATTTCACATCTCCATCAATATCATCATCTTCAAAATCTTTTCCTTCAAACTCGCTAAATAAATCTCTTACTGGTTTTTTAAAAATATTAACCAAGGTATTTAAACGCCCTCTGTGTGCCATTCCTAAAACACATTCTTTAACGCCAAAATTTTCAGCTGCATCTCTAAGAGCCACACTTATTCCTGGAATTAAAGCTTCACCTCCTTCTAAAGAAAAACGCTTCTGACCAACATATTTTGTTTGCAAGAAACTTTCAAAAGTTACTGCATGATTTATTTTAGAAAGAATATATTTTTTTGCATCTACAGAGTACTTAGGATGATTTTCATTCTCATTTAAACGCTGTTGCCACCACTTTAATTTCTCTGGGCTTCGCATATACATGTATTCTACACCAATAGAATCGCAGTAAACGTTTTTTAAATGATTTACAATTACAGAAAGTTTCACTCTTCCTAAACCTAAAATATCACCCGCTGAAAATTCTTTATCAAGATCATTCTCAGATAAACCAAAATTATCAAGCTCTAAAGTTGGCGCATATTGCCTTCTATCTCTAACAGGATTTGTTTCAGTGAACAAATGACCCCGTGTTCTGTAACCATTTATTAAATCTGCTACCAAAAACTCTTTTCTAACTTCTTGAGGAATTCCTACAGGAGTTTCTTCCTCTGAAAAAGAATAATCTTCATTGGCTAAGTCATACCCCTGAAAAAAGCTTCTCCAGCTAGGTTCAACGGCATCCGGATTAACTAAATATTGATCGTATAAATCGGCTATAAAGCCTGTATGTGCTGCGTTTAAGAACGAAAATTTGTCCATATAATAGTTTGCGCTTATGGAATAAGCATATTATCAAGGCAAAAATACACAATTTTGAAAATTAAAGAAGCGTTTATCTTTAATTTCTTAGACTGAAAAAAAAACATTTTTTTTTCGCAAAACGTTTGGAGATGTCTTAAAAAGATATATATTTGCACTCGCTAAACACAAAACGTGTAGCAAACTCCTCTTTAGCTCAGTTGGTTAGAGCATCTGACTGTTAATCAGAGGGTCCAAGGTTCGAGT
>CAJXAS010000061.1 GCA_913050305.1 uncultured Polaribacter sp.
CCTGCACATTCTGTAGCAAAAAGCAATCCTATTTTACAAAGATTGCGCGCTGTAAAAGACCCAATTGAGTTGGCTTTAATGCAACAGGCTTGCGATATTACAGAAAAAGGATTTCGCAGACTTTTAAATTTTACAAAACCAGGTGTTTGGGAATATGAAATTGAAGCTGAATTGATGCACGAGTTTATTAGAAATCGTTCTAAAGGATTTGCATATACACCAATTATTGCTGCAGGAAACAACGCAAACGTTTTACATTATATAGAAAATAATAGGCAATGTAAAAGCGGAGATCTTATTTTATTAGATGTTGCCGCAGAATACGCCAATTACTCTTCAGATTTAACAAGAACAATTCCTGTTTCTGGAAAATTTTCTGACAGACAAAAAGCAGTTTATAATGCTGTAAACCGTGTTAAAAAAGAAGCGACCAATATGTTACTTCCAGGAACTTTATGGAAAGAATACCATGTAGAAGTGGGTAAAATTATGACTTCAGAATTACTAAAACTAGGCTTACTAGACAAAGCTGACGTTCAAAATGAAGACAAAAACTGGCCCGCATACAAGCAATACTTTATGCACGGAACTTCGCATCACATTGGTTTAGACACCCATGATTACGGATTGCTTCACGAACCAATGCAGGCAAATAATGTATTTACTGTAGAACCTGGAATTTATATTCCTAAAGAAGGTTTTGGTATTCGTTTAGAAGATGATGTTGTCATTCAAGAAAAAGGAACACCGTTTAATTTAATGGGAAATATACCTATTGAAGCAGATGAGATTGAAGAGATTATGCAAGGTTAAACGCTACATAGATAAGACAAAGCGGGTTTTTCAATCCGCTTTTTTTATTATTAAAAAATTTTCTGTATTTTACTTTATCAAAAATACTACCAACAGCAATTTTATCTAATGTGTTCTCAGCGTGTTTTGTGAATTTTTTCACCCTCTTAGTTACAATTGAGTCTTCAAAACCCTCTTGTTTCTTTACACCAATGAAAACTAGCAAAACCAGCACTAATAAAACTTAATTTATTTTCTTTTAGCATTATTGGTTTTTAAAATGGTGAGTTCATCATTTTTATTAATTGTAATAAAATGTAAAGTACCATCAATTATAATCTTTTCAATTGTCTTTGCTTCTTTATTATTAAAGTAACTATTATCATTTAAAAACTGATAACTTCCAGTTTTATTTCCTAACAAAACATAGCCTTTAGAAGCATCATATCTTATGGTTTCTACTTCTGAGTCATTTACGTTTCCTACCCCAAAAATATCTAAATAACCATCGTTATTTACATCTGCAACTTCAATATTTAAAGTTGGCGAAAATTGTGCTTCATTTGGTAATTCTATAATTTCAAATTGCCCATTTCCTTTATTTTTTAAAATAACAGAAGCAAAACTGTGCGTAATAAAGTGCGATGCATTATCTAACTTTTCTAAACCATAAATTTGTGGCATAGTAGCAGAGGCAAATTCTGCAAATGTTTTTACTTTATCATCTAGAAAAGGAGTCTGTTGTGTAGAACATTCTTTACCTCGAATTGGCAATAAATCTCCAGTTTTCGAAACCTTGCTCAAAGCAATATCAAAGCTAGAATTATCATCAAAATAATCGGCATAAATATGTAAGGGTTTTTCTTCTGTTGGATGAAATTTATTGTTCTTCCCCCAATTACCAATGATGTAGTCTACGTTTCCATCTTTATCTAAATCGGATGCTGTAATTGTTTGAAACCATCCATTTACATTAGTAATTCCATCAATTTCTTTTAGATAGAATTTACTTTCTCTATTTTCATAAAATGTAATTGGCATCCATTCTCCAACAACAATTAAATCTTGGTCTCCATCATTATCAAAATCAGAAAATAGAGCATCATTTATCATTCTTAAATTTGAGATGTCATCAAACTTTTCATCAATAACATTCGTGTATTTTCCGTTGTTATTTTCTAAAAGATAGGATTTGTCAGAAAGTGGATATTGACCATATTTCACTCTGCTTCCCACAAAAATGTCTTGTTCACCATCTTTGTCAAAATCTGCAAAGGCAATTCCTTTTGTGTTGATTAAAGCAGTTGGAAGTTCTCCTTTTTTGAACCGACCCTTTCCGTTGTTTATGTAGATTCTATCTTGTAGTAATTTGTTATTTGTTTCAACTTCATAACCACCAGATGTAATGTATAGATCTAAATCGTTGTCATTATCAATGTCTATAAATTGTGCATCAGTATCTTCAAATTCCTTTTCTGAAGTAAATAGATTTTTATTTGTTTCAATAAACTTCCCTGTTTTTGTTTGAATATAAATTGACCCTTTTTCACCTTTAGCATTTCCAACAAAAAAATCGTCTAAACCATCATTATTAATATCTCCAATTACAAGAGGAGAACTCATTTCTGATTGTTTCTGAGGTAATAATACTTGCTTTTTAAAATCATTGAAATTATTTTCTTTTTGCTGATAATTAATTCCAATTTCGGATGGATTTATTTTTTCAAATAAACTGTTTTTTGAGTTTTCAATAAGTCCTTTTTCAGATGCATTTTTGTAATCAATTTTTATATTTAAATTGATTTTAATGTTTGTTATTTTTTGAGATTTACCATTCTTCCAATCAACTAAAACACTATCAATTTTTGTGTTTTCTCCTAAACCAAAATGAAGTTTATTACTTACAGATGATTGAAAACCTCTGCTTACAAATTGTTGTTTAGATTGCTGTAATCCATTAGAAAAGACAGTTATAACTGCACCAATTCCTGATATATTTTTTGTAGGTCCGGTTAAAGAAAAAGTAACGTAACTTTTATTAGAATTGTTCCTGTAAATAGAAGCTTCTTCTGCTTGATTATTAACGATTAAATCTAAATCTCCATCATTGTCTAAATCTGTATAAACGGCTCCATTAGAGTTTATTTTAGCATCTAAACCCCACTTTTTAGAAGTATTTTCAAATGTTAAGTCTTGTTTGTTTTTAAAAATATAATTACTTAATTTATGAGAAGGCATCATATTTATTGCCTGTTCTAAAGAAACTTTCTTACGGTTTCTGATATTGTTTCTCATTTGATTTCGAAAATCTTGATTCGATAAATCATGCTCAATTCCGTTAGTTACAAACACATCATTAAAACCATCGTTATCAAAATCTGCAATTAATGGGGCCCAACTCCAATCTGTTTTTGCAATTCCTGCTAATTGACCAATTTCTGAAAACGTTCCATTTCCATTATTTAGTTGCAGCATATTGGACATATATTGATGATGATACCCTATATCTACCAATTGATTAAAATTAGAAATACTCATTGTTGCCATGTTTTCTTTTCCACGAATATGATCTTCTGCCATCATATCTAACACAATTAGATCTGGTTGTAAATCATTATTAATATCAGCAAAATCAGAACCCATACTATTAGAAGAAATATGATTAAAGTGAGTTAATGCTTCGTCTTTAAAAGTGCCATTTCCTTGGTTGATGTATAAAAAATCAGGTTCTAAAAAATCGTTAGCTACAAAAATATCTGGTAAATTATCATTATTAAAATCACCTATAGAAGCACTTAACCCCCAAGCTTTATTTAGTATTCCCGCTTCTGTAGTAATGTTTGTAAATGTAGATCCGTCATTTCTAAATAATTGATCAGAATTGTAATCTTCTTTAGTTTGTTGAATTCTCTGGTCTATATTTACGTTATTTCTAAAGTCTTTACGATGATTCACTAAATACATATCTAAATCTTCATCGTTATCAAAGTCGAAAAAATAAGCTTGTGTAGAAAATCCAAAATGATCTAAACCGTAACCTGCTGCGTTTTCTTTAAAAGTATTGTCTTTTTGATTGATAAAAAGTTTGTTCTTTCTATTTTGATGACTCTTCAAAGAACCCGATTTACAGACGTAAATATCTAGCCAACCATCATTGTTTATATCAATCATTGTAACACCAGTTGTCCAACCAATTTCATCAGAAACTTTTGCTTTTACAGTAATGTCTTTAAATTCTAATTTCCCTTGATTTAAGTATAATCTGTTAGACTCTTGGTTAGATGTAAAGTACACATCTTCTAAACCATCATTATTAATATCTCCAACTGCAACACCTCCACCATTATAAATGTAGGCGTAATTTAGGAAGTTGAAATAGAGGTTTTCTTTTACAGTATTTTTAAAATGAACGTTAGTTTTGTTATTCTCAACTAAATTAAAAAGTGTGGTACTTTCCTTTTCTTTTTTTGTTGAACATTGAAAGCATAAAATTAGAACGATTACTAAAGGAAATATATATTTGTTATGCTTTAATTTCATTATTATACTTTTATCTCCAAAATTAGGTAATAGAATTTTCTGCTTTTATATAATTTATTAAATTATCTATGGGTCTTTGTATATAACTAGCAGCGTTTAATCCATGTTTTTTCAGTTGATTAGAAATGCACTCCTTTCCGTGAAATGCAATTGAACCAACAAAATGCAGAGGCACAGTTTCTAACTCTTTTGAGTATTGTAATATATGGTTTTTAATAAATATATCCATTACCTCATTAATCAATTTTTCCATGAAAGGATGTTCTTTATTTTCAAAAACAAATGGTGCAAAATTGGCTAAATATTTATTTGGTGTCTTAGATTGGTAAAGTTTTTTAATTACCTTTTTCTCTTTTAAATCATGTTTTTTTTTAAATAAAATACGAAGATTTTCTGGCATTTGACGATAATAATACCCTTTCAAAAGCTCCTTTCCAAGGTGGTTTCCACTTCCTTCATCCATTACCATATATCCTAAAGATGTCGATTTATTAATAATAGATACTCCATCATAAAAACAACAATTAGAACCAGTACCCAGAATACAAACTACTGCAGGTGTATTTGTTGTAGCATAAACAGCAGCCATTGTGTCTTCCTCTACAAGGGAAGTTGCTTTATTGAAGTATGCATTTAAAACAAGATGAACGTTATTTTTGTTTTTAGGCGTATTGCAACCAGCTCCAAAAAAATAAATTGTCTTTACCTGTTCTTTATAGGCAGCTAACTCAGCGTTTTCTGAAATAATATTTTTTAATTCCTTCTTTTTTAAAATTGCAGGATTCAACCCTTTTGTTCTTATTCTTTTAGGTACTGTTTTAGAAGAGTCTAAAAGAACCCAATCACATTTTGTTGAACCACTTTCTGCAATTAATATCATTTGTTAGTTTTTTAATAAAAGATTATAAATAGATATTATTTTGTCAAAAATAATTTGTCCATTTTCTAGAACTTTACTTTCTAAATTAATTTAGACGATAACCTTTCCGTTCTCAACTTCATTTTTCATATGCAATTTTCCTTCAGGAAAAAAAACATGCAATCCGTTAGATTCATCTTGCAAATACAAATCGAACGCACCATTTACCCAACTTAAAAAACACGTGCTACTTCTTGCTAGAATTATATAACGCTTTCTTATTTAATTGATAATAAGGGCGACAAAAGAAGTTTCTGCAGTAGCATTTATAATGTTTACGTTTTAGTTAATTAGGTATTTCAATTTACAGAAGTTAATTAACTTGTTTAAAGATCCTAAAATGGCTAATTCTACATCTTGACAAGGTTCTTTAAGTTCTTTTAGAAGATTGTTTGCTTTCTTCAAGTTTACTTTCGAAATTCTTTGATTTTTTAGAGTAGTTTGAATTAAGTTAGAAATTTGAGATAAGTTTTTTGATAATGGTTCTAAAGATTTCGTTATCGGATTTTGGTTGATTTTCTGTAGATTAGAGTAATTTGTTGACCAATTTTTCAAATAGTTAGTTATTTTACTCAAACTATTTCTATCTCTATTTTTTAAAAATAAATCAATTTGATTATTAAAATTAACAGCGTCTTCAGCATCAGCAGAACAGGCGTCTGCAAATAATGTAAAAGGAGAAAATGTTTTGTACTCTGTACCTCCTTTATTCCTAGAATAAATTTTTATAGGTTCACAAATTTTAGATAAAGTTTTTAAGGCTTCTATATTCTGATGATTACTAATGTTTCTTAGAATTACATCTTTATTTCTAATGTGAGTAATGCCAAGTTCTTCTAATTGAAAATTAATAACCTTCAGCCTCTTTTGCATGTTTTTTACATCATTTACCTCTTTTGCAGACCAAAAACGTTCCGCAATCGCTGCGGTTCGTGGCCAAATTCTAGAATCTATTGTAAGTGGTGTAACTAACTCACTCCACATTGTTGCTTCGGCTCCTAAAATTCTTTTACGTTCGTCTTTAGTTAAAATAGCGTTTCCTATAGGGTCAACTGAATAATGGTGTTCTACAGACAACATTCTATCAATATAGTACCCTGCAGAAAGAACCGTTTGATATCCTTTTTTTGCAGCTTCAATTAATGTACTTTGTTTTAAACCTTCATGTTTTCCTCTCCAAGAATGAATAACAGCTGTTGTTGGAGTAGAAGGCGTTAAAATTTCATCCCAACCCATTAATTTTTTACCTAATTTTTTTAATATTTTTTCTAATCTGATATTAAAATAGGTTTGTAGTTCGTGATTATTTTTTAAATTATATTTCTTTTTAAATTTTTGAATCTCTGTATTTGAATCCCAATGTTTCCCTTCATTTTCATCACCTCCAATATGAAAATATTCATCAGGAAATAATGGAGCAATTTCCTTAAATAAAGTTTCTAAGAAAAGGTAGGTAACTTCTTTAGAAGGATTTAATGTTGGGTCAAAAACTCCTGAAAAACGTTCAACTTTATAGCTGTAATCATCTTTACTTCCCAATTGTGGGTATGCAGATAATATTGCAGATGCATGACCAGGAACATCAAATTCTGGTATTACTCTAATACCTAAATTAGAAGCATATTTTACAACATCTTTAATTTGATTTTGAGTATAATATAGACCATCAGCGGCAATCTTTTGTAATTTTGGATACACTTTAGATTCAACTCTAAAACCTTGATCATCCGTTAAATGCCAGTGAAAAACATTTAGTTTTACAGAAGCCATTGCATCTAAATTTCGTTTTAAAACTTCTATTGGCTGAAAATGACGCGCAACATCTATCATTAAGCCTCTCCAAACAAATCTTGGTGAATCTTTAATAGAAACTCCTTCGAAATAATAACCTGCATTATTGAAATTAACAAGCTGTAATAATGTTTCTAATCCTCTTAAAGCACCAACATCAGTTTTTGCTTTTATTAGTACGTTGCTTGCATTTATATCTAAAGAGTACGTTTCGTCACTTTCTGTTGATAAATTAGATACTGTATCAAAACTAATTATTATGGATGTTTTTTTATCTTTTATAGGGAAACCAACATCAATAAAAACACCCGTTCTATTTGCTAACCTTCTTAAGAATTTAATTGAAGCGTTTGTAGCTCTCTTTTTTAAATCATCTCCAGAAATTGAAATAGTTAATTTTTCATCGATTTTAAATGAAGAATTATTTTCAACAATTTCTTGTGGCCAAGGCATTAAATTATATTTTTTTTCTAAATTTTCTTGAGAAAAAAAATTTTGATGAAATATGCCAACAAATAATATTAAAATGATTTTCTTCATTAGTTCAGTTTTATGTATTTTTCTAGGATATATCTGTTAATTCCTGCCGCTGCTACTTTTTCAATACCAGATTGAATTAAAGTATCACCTTTAACTACAGTTTTGAATGAGAATTGATGTTTTTTAATTGCTTCTACAGTTGTGAAATTGAGTGTTTCTGTATAGTTTCCATCTTTTAAAATATAAGAACCAGCACCACTGTAATAATTTTTTGTGCCTGAGTTTTCTTGATTAAAAAAAGAAAAATGACTTTTATTAATGATTTTTATAAAAGAGGTATTTGATAAATCTTTTAATTTTAAAGAATCATTTTCAATAATTTCGGCATAAACCATTTCCCAAGTTCCTTCAATTTTATTATTCGTAATTAAAGGAGTTCTTTTGCTACAAATAATAATAATTAAAAAAAAGACTATTCTTTTCATTGTTAAAAATGATACCTTTTAAACGCTTCAATTGCAGCGTAATCAGTTAAGCCTAAATCGTTATATTTTTTAGCAGTTAATCTATTTCTATCTTCAACTCTAACCCAAAATTCTCTAGAATCATCTCCTTGAAACATCACTCCATCTTTTTGAGATTGATGATAAAAGATAGCATGTCTTTTTCTTAAAACTTGATCTGGACTCATAGGAACGGCCATTTCAATTTCGTGAGAATCCCACTCATGCCAAGCACCTCTATACAACCAAACCCAACAATCTTTCATGTATTCTTTTCCGGTTTTCATTTCTTCTAAAGCTGCAAAAAGTGAATCTAAACAAACTTTATGTGTTCCATGTGGATCTGCTAAATCTCCAGCAGCATATATTTGATGCGGTTTTACAGCGTCAATAATACTTATCATAATAGCTATATCATCTTGAGATAAATTTCCTTTTTTTATAGTTCCCGTTTCATAAAATGGGAGATTTAAAAAGTGAATATTTTCATCAGGAACATTAAAATATCTTGTTGCTCCTAAAGATTCGCTTTTTCTAATTTCTCCTTTTAATTTTCTTACTTCTAAAGAATCAATAACGTCATTTCCTTTTTTACTGTTTATAAAATCGATAACATCATTAACCTGCTTTGAATCAGTATTAAAAATTTTAGATATTTCTGCAAACTTTAGAGCCTCTTCATCAGAAACAGCTATGTTTCCAGAAGTTTGATATGCAACATGAACTTCATGACCTTGTGCAACTAACCTATCAAATGTTCCTCCCATAGAAATTACATCATCATCTGGATGCGGACTAAAAATAAGAACTCTTTTTCTAGCAGGAGTTGCTCTTTCTGGTCTATTAGAATCATCTGAAAAAGGTTTTCCTCCAGGCCATCCAGTAATTGTATGTTGTAATTTGTTAAACATTTTAATGTTTAAATCATATGCAGTACCTTCTTCTGTTAAAAGCCCAGACATACCATTATCATTGTAATTTTTGTCTGTTAATTTTAATATTGGCTTGTCTAAAAGGTTGCTTAACCATGTAACAGCTTTTAACTTTAAATTATTATTCCAAACACAAGATTTTACCAGCCAAGGTGTTTTTATACGTGTTAATTCTGAAGATGCATCTTCATCCATAACAAAAGTGGTGTTATTATGTTGCTGTAAATAAGTAGCCGGAACAGCAGTACTAATTTCTCCCTCTATAGTTTCTTTAATTATTCCACTTTTATTACTACCCCAGGCTAAAAGCACAATTCTTTTAGCATCTCTTACAGTGCCAATTCCCATTGTAATTGCTTTTCTTGGAACATTTTCAATTCCTAAAAATGAAGGAGCAGCATCTATTCTTGTAATATGATTTAGAGTAATTATTCTTGTTCCAGAATTAAGGTGAGAACCAGGTTCGTTAAAACCAATATGACCAGTTCTACCAATTCCTAAAAGCTGGAAATCTAACCCTCCTGCAGCTTTAATTTTCATTTCATAATCGATACAATATTGATATAGATTATCAATAGAAGTATTTCCATCTGGAATATGAATGTTTTCTGGTAAAATATTTACATGATTGAAAAGGTGTTCGTGCATGAAGTAAAAATAACTTTGAATGTTACTTTTATCCAT
>CAJXAS010000062.1 GCA_913050305.1 uncultured Polaribacter sp.
AAATAATAAAATAAAATATATGTATTTGTATTTTTCTCTTAACAAAAGAACAGTAAAAACAGAGAAAAATGTAGATGTAGTTGCATGGCCAGACATGAAACTAAAACTCTGTGGTTTTATAAATATTCTTAAAAGATGTTTAATCTCAGGGTCATTATTAGGCCTTAATCTTTCTACCGAATTCTTTATCAAGTTTGTAAACTGATCTGAAAAAGCAACCAATAAAATCATAGAAATGATAACTACACCTCCGCGCTTCCAACCAAAATTTTTAATCACTAAAAAAATGATAAAAATGAACAATGGTGCCCAATTAAATTGGTGCGTAATTCCGAGCCAAAGTGTATCCCAGTTTTCAGTACCTAAATTATTTAAATAAATAAGTAATTCTTTGTCTTTTTGTATAATGTCGAACAAATTAATTGTCAATTTTTAAGATTTCTACTTCAAAAACTAAATCTGATTTTGATGGAAAAGGACCGAATTTTTGATTTCCAAAACCAATAGTGTAGGGAATAAAAAAACGTGATTTCTCACCTAACTTCATCGTCAGAAGTCCTTCCTTTAAGCCACTTATCATTGGTTTTTGTATGTTATTTAAGTCAAAAACAATAGGTTTTCCCAAATCATCTGAAGAGTTCATTTTTTTACCATCCGCAGTATACAATGTATAATTGGCAGTCACTCTTTTTGAAAGAAAAACTTTTTTACCTTTTGTTTTTTTTAATTTTAAAACACGTAAACCAGTACCTGTTCTCTTTGCCCTAGACTCTTCCATTTCTATTAAAAAAGATTTCTTTTTTAATAGATAACTAGCGTATCTCTCTTCTTCTATTTTATTTTCTTCTTTCGCTATTTCCTCTTGAGACTTGTTAAATTTAAGAACCTCTTCATCAAAAGTTTTCGCTGCATTGAAATCTTTAGCCTTAGCACCTATTCTAATAATATTTATAGTAATAATGGTATCCTTCTGAGAAACCTTATTTATTACTTCCATTCTTGTTACGTTAATTGCATTCTTTAATTGTAACGTATCTGTATGTGTTTTTTGTAACTTTTTTAATTCAATAGAATTTAGAATAGCTTTGCCGAAAACACTATGTTTTCCATCTAAATGTGGTATTGCTCTGTGGGTTATAAAGAACTGACTATTATTTGTTAATGGTCCTCCATTTGCCATAGACAGCACCCCTTCATCATCATGCTTATAAATAATATTTCCATTTTTATTTCTTGGGAACTCATCCCCGAAAAAATATCCTGTACTTTTTCTTCCTTCGGAAGTAAAACCACCAGCCTGAATTACAAAGTTTGGCACAACTCTGTGGAAAATAATATTATTGTAAAAATTTTTACCTTTTAAGGAGTCTGCTAACATACTGTTTGTACCCTCCACTAAAGCAATAAAATTTGCAACAGTTTTAGGTACATATTCAGTATGTAATTCTAATAAAATATTCCCTTTATTTGTTTGAATCTCTGCATATATACCAGCTTCCAATCCTTTATATTTAGCTGGAATACAAGATGTTAAGAACACAAATATTATAGAAATAAAGAAAAATTTCTGCATATTTTTATTTTAATACTTCTAATAATTCAATTTCAAATATTAGCGTAGAAAAAGGCTTGATATTTTCACCTCTTTGTTGCGCACCATAAGCTAATTCTTGAGGAATAAAGAATTTATACTTCGACCCTTCATTCATTAACTGAACACCTTCTGTCCAACCTTTGATTACTTGGTTTAAACCAAATGTAGCTGGTGTTCCTTTATCTACCGAACTATCAAAGATATTTCCCTCTATATTTGTACCATGGTAATGCACTTTTACTTTTGTTGTTGGTCCTGCTGGTTTTTCACCTGAACCTTCTTTTAAAACAATATATTGAATACCACTTTCTGTAGTTTGCACTCCTTTTTTAGATTTATTAGCTACTAAAAAATCCTCTCCTGCTTTTTTATTTTCCCCAAATTTAGCTTCTGCTGCTTTTGATGCTGCTGCTTGTTGCTCTTCCATTTGAGCTTGTTGCTTCTTTTTAAAATAGCCACTTAACACCTCTTGCATATCTTTTGCATCAATTAATAAGTTAGTAGAATCTAAGCCATTTCTAATTCCTTGTGCTAGCATTACTTTATTTACTTCACTAAAGTTTGATTTTAACTGACCACTCATACTTAGACCCACTGCATAACTAACTGAATCTAATTCTGTTTCTAAACTTTTTACGTCCTGTACTTGGTTTCCACATGAAAACATAGAAACTGTTATTGCTACGACTGCTAATTTTTTTACTAATTTCATCTTTTTTAATTTATTTAATATTTAATAATGTGACTTTACTTTTAATAGTTTTATTTATTCCAATTTTATTTCCATCACCAGAAATGCCAAAAGCATTGTAAGACGGAATTACAAATATAATAGTTTCTCCCACTTTCATCAACTTTATTCCCTTTTGAATTCCAGAAATAAAATCTTCCTTATCTACCATGTAATTTTTAATACCTAACGTCTCTTTACTGTATAAAATAATATCACTTAAATCTCTAATATCATAAGTTAACTCTGCGATATCTCCTGTTTTCGGGGTTACTAAATCTTCTTGTATTCGATGAACATAGGTATACCAAAATCCGTTTGGTGAGGTTTTATAAATATTGAGACTATCTCTTTCTATATATTTTAAAATTTCAGCTTCTTCTAATAGAATTATTTTTTTCGTGGCTGCAATGTTTTCTTGAAATATTGTAGCCGAGGGTTTTGGGTTTATAGGTCTTCTTGCTTGAGGAGCGGAACAACTTAGAAACCATAAAAAAATAAAAAACAAACTATACTTCATAAGATCTATTTAATTCATTTTTATATGCTGGCAACAATTCTTTGAACACAGCAATGACCTCTTCAACAGAACCAATGAACTTACCTCCTGCTGCGTTGTCATGTCCGCCGCCGTTAAAATGATTTCTAGAAAACTGATTTACAGAAAAATTTCCTTTGGATCTTAAAGAAATTTTAATAATATGTTGTTCTTTATCTTCAATAAAAATAGCTGCAAAAATAATACCCTTTAAGGAAAGTGCATAATTAACTACACCTTCTGTATCTCCTTTTTGAAAATCAAACTTTTTCTTTTCTGCCTCTGTAAGTGTAATAAATGCTGTTTTATATGCTGGTAAAATCTGTAAATTACTAAGTGCTTGTCCTAACAATAATAATCTGCCATAAGAATTAGCATCATACACGTTGTTATGTATTTTATCGTTTTGAGCACCTCTTTCAATTAAATCTGCAATAATTCTATGCGTTTTACTGGTAGTAGATCGAAACCTAAACGAACCAGTATCTGTCATAATTCCTGTATACAAACAAGTTGCAATTGCTTCATCTATCAAATCTAAATCGTTATTCATTTCAATAAATTGATATACCATTTGACAGGTAGCACATATTTCAACATCAGAATACATATATTTTACGTCATCTGGCTGTTGATGATGGTCTATCATTACAAAATCATTTGGATACTTTTCTAACGTCTTTTGCATGTCGAAACCAACTCTATGCAATGCATTAAAATCAAGGAGAAAAATAATATCTGATGCGTTTATAGCTTTCTGAGATTGACTATTCTGCCAATCAAACCGATAAGTGTTTTCTGAACCCGGCAACCAATGTAAAAAATCTGGATATTCATTTGGCACAACAACAGTGGCATTATGACCTTTTTTTGTCAAATAATGTTGTAGACCTAAAGTAGATCCCATAGCGTCTCCATCTGGATTTCTATGACCTATTAATACAATATTCTTTGGTTTACTAAGAAAGCTTTTTAATGCCTCAAATCCTTTTAAAATCATACTAGGCGAATATACAATTTATTAACATTGTTCAAAATAAATATTGGTTTACATTTGTGGATAAACCAAACTATTTAATTTTGAAAAAATTTTTAAAAATCTGCTTTTTTATAATATCCTTTTTACTTCTTTCTTGTAACACAATAAAAAAAGCAGCATATCAAGAAAAAAATGATTTTACCATTGCTTTTGGTTCTTGCAATAAGCAAAATATTGAAAATATTTTATGGAAAGAGATCATTAAGAATAAACCAAATTTATGGATTTGGGGTGGTGATAATATTTATGCTGACACGCATGATATGAATAAATTAAAAAATGAATATGCTACTTTAAAAAACCAAAAAGGGTATTTAAGTCTCACGAATAATATTCCTGTGATGGCAACATGGGATGATCATGATTATGGAAAAAATGACAGTGGTATTGAATCTCCCACAAAAAAGGAAGCACAACAAGTTTTCTTAGATTTTTTAAATATTGATATTACAAGCCAAAGAAGAAAGCAAGAAGGTATTTATCATTCAAAGAATTTTAAAACTAAAGAGGGAAGTATAAAAGTAATAATTTTAGACACAAGGTATTTTAGAACTGCATTGACAAAGTCTACAAAAAATAGTAAAAGATTTATGCCAAATGTATATGGCAGCGGCACAGTTTTAGGAGCAATCCAATGGCAATGGCTAACAAATGAATTGGAGAATTCTTCAGCAGACTTCAATATTATTGTAAGTAGTATACAAGTTTTAGCAGCTGAACATGGTTTTGAAACTTGGGGTAATTTTCCGCATGAAGTAGAAAAATTAAAAAAACTTATTGTAAAAAGTAATGCGAAAGGAGTATTATTACTATCTGGTGATAGACATATTTCAGAGTTTTCGAAAACAACAGTAGCAAATCTTTCTTTTCCTTTAATAGACTTTACCTCTAGCGGACTTACACATGCTTACAGAGGGTTTACTAATGAAAAGAACAAATATAGAGTAAAAGCTGTAGTTTCTAATATTAGCTTTGGGGTCTTAAAATTTGATTTTAAAACTCATAAAGTAACGATGCAGATGAGAGGAAAAAACAACAAATTATTGCAAGAATTATTTCAAGTATATCCTTAACCTATTATTAACAAAAAATATGTAATTTTGCCAAAAATTAAAAAATACGATGGCAACAAATAGAACATTTACAATGCTTAAACCAGATGCTGTAGAAAACGGACATACTGGTGCAATTTTAGACAAAATTAATGCTGCAGGATTTAGAATTGTAGCTTTAAAGAAAACACAAATGACAACTGCAGATGCAGAAGCTTTTTATGCTGTTCATAATGAGCGTCCGTTTTTTGGTGAATTAGTAGAATTTATGACAAGAGGACCAGTTGTGGCTGCAATCTTAGAAAAAGAAAACGCTGTAAACGATTTTAGAACTTTAATAGGTGCTACAAACCCAGCAGATGCTGCAGAAGGAACTATTAGAAAATTATATGCAACTTCTATGGGAGAAAATGCTGTACATGGTTCTGATTCAGACGAAAATGCACAAATTGAAGGAAACTTTCACTTTTCTGGAAGAGAGCAATTTTAGGGATTTATAGTCTAAGCAATATTTAGTGAAAACTCGTAACTTTGGTTGCGAGTTTTTTTTTAGCACAAATTTAAAACACAAACACATATAAGTTTAAACATAAAAAAAACAAAAATTTGTATCAGGAAAAGTAATTAGATTACTAGTTGGAATTATCGTAGGTTTTAAAAAAAAACAGGCTTTTTGCTCAGTATAGCAATCGCTATTGGTTCAGGAGTTGGAAAGTCTTTGGGAAAAGAAAGGTGATACTAAAAATGAAAATAATTCAGCTTTCAAATAATAAAATAATCTTAAAAAACTAAATCAACATCAATTTAGAGATAATCTCCTCTCCTATTTCTTCGTTCATCATTTTTATAATTTTATCTTTCCCATAGCTTAATTCTTCACGTAAAACAGAAGAGTTTAATTGAATAACTAATGTTTTATTGTGCAATTTCACAGATGTGGTATGTGTTGCCACTCCTTGCCCCATCATCTTATGCCAAGTTTCTTCAATTTTAATTTTCTGCATTCCTTTTGTCAACTTATTTTCTTTGATAAAAAGTTGCATTAAATCTTCAATAGAAAAAGAATCGTTTTCTCTTTTGGCCATGTTTGTTTCATTTTTCGCTTTTGGCTACATGCCAATGCTAATTGAATTATTTAAACTTCACTATAATTTAAAAATCTGATAGGGTTTATTGCTTTGTTTTACAATATTCTCTGTTCTTTCGGAGTGCGTATCGGTAATAAATATTTGTCCGAATTCGTCATTATCTACTAAATTGATAATTTGTAAAACTCTGCTTTCGTCTAATTTATCAAAAATATCATCTAACAATAAAATAGGCACTACATTGGATTGTTGCTTTATAAATTCAAACTGTGCAAACTTTAAAGCTATTAAGTATGATTTCTGTTGCCCTTGAGAACCAAACTTCTTAATAGGATAATTACCTATTTCAAAACTTAAATCATCTTTATGAATGCCTGAAGACGTGTATTGTAACATTTTATCTTTTTCTAAAGACTGCTGTAGTAAATCTTTCATAGAAAAATCATTTAACTGACTCTTATAAACCAAATTTACAGTTTCTTTATCATCTGAAATTATTTGATATTTCTCATTAAATATAGGAATAAATTTCTCGAGAAACACTTTTCTTACCTCAAAAATTCTTGCACCATACTCCGAAAGCTGCTCATTATAGACCTCTAAATTTAAAGCATCAAAGGTTCTATTTGCTGCAAAATATTTTAATAACGCATTGCGCTGACTTAAAACCTTATTATAAGACAGTAAATCCTTTAAGTAGTTTTTATTCTGTTGAGAAATTACACCATCTATAAATTTACGTCTTGTATCGCTGCCTTCTGTAACCAAATCTCTATCTGCAGGAGAAATAATTACAAGCGGTAATTGCCCAATATGTTCAGAAAACTTCTCATAACTTTTTCCATTTCGTTTTAAAACCTTCTTTTGTCCTTTTTTTAAACTGCAAACAATCTTTTCATTTCTATCATTCAAAACATAGTCTCCTTCTATCATGAAAAAAGCTTCGCCATGCCTAATATTTTGAACTGCGACCGAATTAAAGTAACTTTTAGCAAAAGATAAATAATAAATAGCATCTAAAATATTGGTTTTTCCAACACCGTTATTACCTACAAAGCAATTTATTTTCTGTTGAAAATCAAATGATTGCGATTCTAAATTCTTGAAATTAACTAAAGAAAGCTTCTGTAAATACATGAATAAAATTGGGTCTTTGAAACGAATTGCAAATTATTGAAAATTTTGCGAATTATCTGCTTTTTAAATCCAATAAAAAAAACTAAATTTGTCGCCAATAATTTTTAGGAACTATGGCAACTTACAAGAAAAAATATAAGGCAGAAGGTAAAAAAGAACAAGCACAGTTTGACGAATCTGAATTCGAAACAGCTGGTGTTTTAAACACTTTAGACGAAACTGCTTCGAAGTCTGAAAAATGGATTGAGCAAAATAGCAAAGCTTTATTTTTAAGTTTAGTAGCTGTTGTGGTTATCTTCTTATCATATTTAGGTTATAATAAATATATTTCAGAACCGAATGAACTAGAAGCTTCTAACGAGTTATCTTTTCCAAGAAAATATTACGATCAAGCTTCTACAGCAGGTTCAGGAATAGATTCTTTATTGGTATTAGGTTTGGAAGGTGCAGATGGAAATTACGGTTTCTTAGATATTTCAAAATCTTACAGTGGAACAAATGCCGGAAATTTAGCTAATTATTATGCAGGAGTTTCATATTTAGAAATGAAACAATATGACAAAGCAATTGAATATTTAGAAAAATTTAATTCTGATGATGAAATGTTAGGTCCTATTTCTTTAGGTGCAGTTGGAGATGCTTTTGCAGATGTAAATCAACCAGAAGAGGCTTTAGAATATTATGTAAAAGCTGCTAATAGAAAAAATAATGGGTTTACTACCCCTTTATTTTTATACAAAGCAGGTTTAACTGCTATGGAATTAAAGCAATTTGATAAAGCAGAATCTTTATTTACTAAGATTAAAGAAAACTATCCAACATCTGACCAAGGTAGAGATGTTGAGAAATTTATAAATGCTGCTAAATACGCAAAATAGTATTTAGAAATTAGGCTTTCAAGAGTTCGAAAAAATCGAACATCTAAAGACCAAAAACTAAGAACTAAAATATGGCAACAACTAATTTATCATACTACGATAAAGCAACAATCCCAAATGCGAAGTCTTTTCGATTTGGGATTGTTGTTTCTGAATGGAATCCAGAAATTACAAGAAACCTACAAAAAGGTGCAATTGAAACGTTAATTGATTGTGGTGCAATTAAAGAAAATATTATTTCTTGGGATGTGCCTGGAAGTTTTGAATTAGTGTTTGGCTGTAAAAAAATGATTCAATCCCAGCAATTAGACGCTATTATTGCTATTGGAAATGTAATTCAAGGAGAAACAAAACATTTTGATTTTGTTTGTGAAGGAGTTACACAAGGTATTGTAGATTTAAATATTAAGCATGACATACCTGTTATTTTCTGTGTATTAACAGACGATACCAAACAGCAATCTATAGATAGATCTGGCGGTAAACTGGGTAATAAAGGCATAGAATGTGCCGTTGCTGCCGTAAAAATGGCGGCTATAAAAAATATTGATAGAAAAAGTGATAGCATCGGTTTTTAACATCCCCTTTACTTTCTGCATTTATTAAGAATACTTTTTACATCATTTTTAGCAAGTTTACTTTAAATTCTTTAAATTTGATTTGCTTTTACTATTCGTATGCAAATTGATTTATCCGATGCATCTTTTTACCAACTATTTCTAAACCTATGGGATTTTTAAAACGTACAAATAAAAAATTTGATTATCAACCTCGATTTTATAAGGGAGAAGGAAATCCTTTTAAAATTGAGCACAAACTAGATCAGTTTAGAACTACCGCAGGAAAAAACAAAGGAATAAAAGGGAAATTTAGTGACGCTTTTGGTGATCTGAAAATGAAATCTGAAAAAAGAACTGCCAGAACATTCCTCATAATTATTACTATTTTAGTTTTAATTTTTCTTTACATTATAGATTTCGATTTATCCATATTTATAACGAATTAATGTCTGATATAATTCAACTTTTACCAGATCATGTTGCAAACCAAATTGCTGCAGGAGAAGTAGTACAACGCCCTGCCTCTGTAGTAAAAGAGTTATTAGAAAACGCAATTGATGCTGGTGCTACCAATATAAAATTATTACTTAAAGATGCTGGAAAAACGCTTATTCAAGTAATTGATGATGGAAAAGGAATGAGCACGACAGACGCCAGGATGAGTTTTGAGCGCCATGCTACTTCTAAAATTCAAAAAGCAGAGGATCTATTTAATTTAAGTACAAAAGGCTTTAGAGGAGAAGCTCTGGCTTCTATTGCTGCTATTGCACATGTAGAGTTAAAAACAAAACC
>CAJXAS010000063.1 GCA_913050305.1 uncultured Polaribacter sp.
AAGTACAAGAAAAATTTGGAGTAACAGACCCTTTACAAGTTATAGATTTTTTAGGAATGATGGGTGACTCTGCTGATAATATTCCTGGTTTACCTGGCGTTGGGGAAAAAACAGCAAAGAAATTTTTAGCTGCTTATGGCTCTATGGAAAACCTGCTAGCCAATACACATGAGCTAAAAGGAAAAATGAAAGAGAAAGTAGAGGCTGCAAAAGATTTAGGCTTGCTTTCTAAAAAACTAGCAACTATTATGCTAGACGTTCCAGTTACCTTTAACGCTAAAGATTTTAAACTAGACCAGCCAGATATTGAAAAAGTAACAGCACTTTTCAGTGAATTAGAATTCAGAAATTTATTAACTAATTTTACAAAAACTTTTGCTATTGAGACCGCGACTAAAGTAAACTCTGCAGAAAGTGCTTCGGGAGAAAAGATATCTACAACAGCTAAAAAAGCAGCACCAAGTACTGAAGGCCAATTCGATTTATTTGCTGCTCCAGGAACCGGAAGTGTTTCGGAAGAAGAGGTTGCATCTGGATTTAAAACCATTGCCAATACAGATCATTTTTATCAACATATAGATTCTCCTTTCTCAAGAAAATTATTACTTAAAAAATTAATGGAACAAACTTCTGTTTGTTTTGATACGGAAACTACAGGCTTAAAAGCCTTAGAAGTTGAGTTGATAGGAATTGCTTTTTCTTACGAAATAGGTAAGGGATATTATGTTTCGTTTCCTGAAGACCTAGAAGAAACAAAAGCGCTATTAGAGGAATTTAGACCGTTTTTTGAAAGTAACATAGAAAAAATTGGGCATAATTTAAAATATGATATCAAAGTCTTATCAAATTACGAAATGCCGGTAAAGGGTAAATTGTTTGATACGATGATTGCGCATTATTTAATCAATCCAGATATGCGTCATAACATGGATATATTAGCAGAAACCTACTTAAATTACCAGCCAGTATCTATCACAGAGCTCATTGGTAAAAAAGGAAAAAATCAGCTTTCTATGCGCACAGTTCCTATTGCAGAGCAGACAGAATATGCAGTTGAAGATGCAGATATTACCTTTCAATTAAAACAACTTTTCACAGGTGAGTTGGAGAGTGGAAATGTAACCAAACTTTTTAATGACATTGAATTGCCTTTAGTTTCGGTTTTAACAGCAATGGAAATTGAAGGGATCAATATCAATATAGATTTTCTAAATAAGTTTTCTATTACTTTGACAGAGGACATCAATCGTTTAGAAAAAAATATTTACGAGCAAGCAGGAGAAGAATTTAATATTGCTTCACCAAAACAATTAGGGATTGTTTTGTTCGAAAAAATGGAATTGGTAAAGAAACCTAAAAAGACGAAAACTGGTCAATATGCTACTGGAGAAGATATTTTATCTTTCTTAGCAAAAGAGCATGAAATTATTAGAAATATTCAAGAATACAGACAATATAAAAAATTACAAAGTACGTATGTAGATGCGTTGCCTAATGAAGTGAATCCTAAAACAGGAAGAATTCATACACAATATATGCAAGCAGTTGCGGCAACAGGAAGGTTGAGTTCTAATAATCCTAATTTACAGAACATACCCATTAGAACAGAGCGCGGTAAAGAAGTTCGGAAATCATTTATTCCAAGAGACGAAAACCATGTGTTATTAGCAGCAGATTATTCTCAAATAGAATTAAGGATTATTGCTGCTTTAAGTGAAGAAGTAAATATGATGGAAGCTTTTAAAAACGGAGAAGATATTCATGCTTCTACCGCTGCAAAAGTTTTTAATGTTCCTTTAGATGAAGTTACTCGTGAGCAAAGAAGTAACGCTAAAACGGTAAACTTCGGAATTGTATATGGTGTTTCTGCATTTGGATTGAGCAATCAAACAGACTTATCTAGAAGCGAAGCTAAAGAATTGATTGATACGTATTATGAAACCTACCCGAAGTTGAAAGCATATATGTCTGCGCAAGTAGATTTTGCCAGAGAAAATGGTTACGTAGAAACGGTTTTAAATAGACGTAGATATTTAAAAGATATAAATTCTAGAAATGCAATGGTTAGAAGTGGTGCAGAAAGAAATGCGGTAAATGCACCTATACAAGGATCTGCTGCAGATATTATAAAACTAGCAATGATTAACATTCACAATCGTTTTAAGAAAGAAGGTTTTAAGTCTAAAATGTTATTACAGGTGCATGATGAATTAGTTTTTGACGCACATAAAGAAGAGTTAGAGATTATTAAGCCTATTATAAAATACGAAATGGAAAATGCTTTTAAAATGAGTGTGCCATTAGATGTGGAAGTTGGGGTTGGAGAAAATTGGTTACAAGCACACTAGAATAAATGGAATTAGATTATATAGAAAATGTAAATGGCCTTGGCGAAAATGTTGTTCGATTGTACAACTTTAACAAAGCAGAAGCCATTCAATTTAGAGCTGTATTAGAAGATACGGTTATTGATAAAAAACAAAAACTAGACTTATCTGAAGTCGATTTTATTACGCCACGTAATTGTAATTTAATTTTTGGCTTGTTTAAATCTGATGAAGGAATTATAACAAAAGACAGCGAAACTTTCTTTTGTGTTTTAACCTTATCTGGTTTTAAAAACATGTTAAAACTGCTAGAACCATTTTGCAATAAAGAATCTAGAAGCTTTCAGTACCTGTATGACATCGATAATCCTACAGATTTACTGTTTTCTCCAAGTGCTAGTTTAGTTGAGTAATAAATAGTTTAGAAATACCCTTTTTTCTTTTACTTCAATTTAGTTTGTTTATAAATTAATGTATCTTTAACTTAAATTTACAAATAAGTATACCTAAGCGCATGCCTATTTTATAACAATTTGTGTAAAATATTTCAACATGATTCAGAGAAAAGAAATAATGCCTTTTATATTTAACAAGCTTCTTTCGGACAGTACCCGTGGAAAAACAGAGAAGATAATTCTTAAATTAGCACTTATTAGTTTTTTTATTCATTTGGCCGTTATTTATTTAATGAAGTTTAATTTTATAGATTATCCTTCAAACTCAGAGCTTTTAAAAAATCCGATTTCTGCTGCATATACGCCTTTTTCTTTTATTCTAATTTATGAGGTTTATCTTCTAATTTACTACTTACCAAGGTCTTTTACAACTTATATAACCAAGCAGTATGAAATTATAACCCTAATTATTATTCGTAAATTATTTAAAGATTTATCAGCTTTAGAGCTTACAGAAAACTGGTTCGAAATTAAAGGTGATTTACAATTTACCTATGATTTAATTGCCTCTATTTTGCTATTTTATTTAATCTTTTTATTTCAAAAAGAGAAAACAAAACAAATAATATTGCAAGGAGCTATTCAACCAATGGTTGATAAATTTGTAAAAAACAAAAAAATAATAGCTGTTATTTTGCTTCCATTATTTTTTATTATCGCGGTATACACACTTGTAGATTGGTCTGCAGGAATTTATATATTCTCTAACAAATTGCCAACATTTGAGAGCATTAATAACCTATTTTTTGATGAGTTTTTTACAGTCTTAATTTTAGTGGATGTGGTACTGCTTTTGTTTTCATTTTTTTACACAGATCAGTTCCATAAAATTATTAGAAACTCTGGCTTTGTTATTTCAACAATTTTAATAAGGATGTCTTTTGGAGTAGGTGGTTTGATTAGTACAATATTAATAGTTGTAGCCGTGCTCTTCGGTTTGGCAATCATAACCATTCATAATAAATATGAAGCAAACCCACTGCCTGAAAAAACTATTTAAACTTCAATTAAAAAAAGGAAAATCCAATACCAATTGAAACACTGTCTAATTTATTATTTTTAAAACCAACAATCCCTTTTCTGTGAAAATCTATTCTAAAAATGGTGTTCAGTCTATCTTCTCCCCCAGCCTGAATTCCTAGACCAATTCCATAATAATTTCCATCGGGATAATTAGATGAGGGTGTCCACATCTTACCATATCTAACTTCAATAAAGTGGGTACTATGGTCTTTTTCTGTGATATTATATTTTAGACTTCCATAGGTAGGGAACGCCTTAATATCATAATTCCAATGTAAATCATAACCAGAATTAAAAGCAATTGCAATTCTCTGTTTAAATTCATACCCAAAACCAAATCTAAAAAATAAGGCAGATGGCACAATTAAGGGTCCGTTATCATCATTCGGTCCAATTTGATAATCTTCATTAATACCTAGGGTGAAATTTATATCTCCTGTAAAAAAAGGTCTCCCTAATTTTTCTTGGGAAATAGCGTTTTGAAAAATACAAATAGTAATTACTGTAAGTAATGTTTTTTTCATGTCAACTATTTTACAAAACAAAATTATCAAAAACTATTCCATTTTAAGTTTCTTGTCAAAAATAATAATTAAGCAAATTTATATGTAATTTTGCAAGCATCATGAGCATCATTTCTAAAGACATAAAAAAAGCAGTGCAATTATTAACCGAAGAACAGTTGGTGGCAATACCAACAGAGACAGTTTATGGTTTGGCAGGAAATATTTTTAGCGAAAAAGCAATTAAAAGTATTTTTTCTACAAAGCAGCGTCCTTTTTTTAATCCGTTAATTGTGCATATTTCTTCTGTAAAATCTTTAAATGGTCTTGTAACTCATGTTCCTGACAAAGCAAAATTGCTAGCTGCTGCTTTTTGGCCAGGTTCAATGACTTTAGTTTTAAAAAAGAGCAATACTATTCCTGATATTATTACGGCAGGAAAAGACACTGTTGCTGTTCGTGTACCAAATCATCCTGTAACTTTAGAACTATTAAAAAAATTACCATTTCCTTTAGCGGCGCCAAGTGCAAATCCTTTTGGAAGCATTAGTCCTACAAAACCAGCACACGTAGAAAACTATTTTAGGAATAGCATAAAGATGGTTTTAGACGGTGGTTCTTGTACAAACGGAATTGAGTCTACTATTATTGGTTTTGAAAATGAAGAACCTGTTATTTACAGATTAGGTGCTTTACCCTTAGAAGAAATTGAAGCTGTAGTTGGTAGAATTTCTATCAAAAATAAAAAAGAAGAAAAACCAGATGCCCCAGGAATGCTGGCTAGACATTATGCACCTAAAACAAGTACTTTTTTAGTTGATGATGTTGCTGCTGAGATAAAAAAAAATACAGGAAAAAAGATGGGAGTTTTAGTATTTAAATCTTCTTTAAATAACGAAAATATTACTGAAATAATCTTATCTAAAAATGGCTCTTTGCAAGAAGCTGCATCGAGACTATATTCCGCAATGCATGATTTAGATAGTAAAAATTTAGACCTTATTATTGCAGAACGTTTTTCTGAATTTGGCCTAGGAAAGTCTATAAATGATAGATTACAACGCGCAACATTCAAGTAAATTACCTTACAAAACGATAGGTTGCTTTTATTAGAAAAGTATCACTGGCAGGAATATCAAAAACCTGATTACGAACACTATCCGTAAGAGAATCATTAAAATCTTGTGAACCAGCAGAGCCTCTTGACCAAACAAAAAACAACTCAGAACCCGGAATATATTCCCAACGCACCACTAAGTTTGTTTGCAATTGTACAAAAGAAAAATCTGGTTTTCTAAAAGCATAATCTAAATTTCCATTCACATTATCGTCTACTAAATAGCCGCCGTTTGGAAAATCATATTCTAAATTTCCATCATTATTTAAATCGATAGCAATCGGGTCGTTTGTATAAGAAATTTGATTTTCGTTATATAAAGTAACACGCTCACTAAAAGAACTTGCTGTAGGATTGTTTACAAAATTAAAATCCGAGTACCTTCCTCTAGAAATAAATGGTTGTCCGTAAAATTGTATAGAAAAATTCGGATTTAAACTGTAATTTAATCGCAACGTCGTAGACCAATTTTGGTTATTAATTTGTCCTAAAATATATCTTTTTTCAGCGCCAAAGTTTGTTGTTGTGATATACTGTGTTTTATCTACGGTTTGCTGTAGTTCTGTATTTAAAGACATGCTGAAGGCGTCAAAAGGCTGGTAATTCATTCTGATAACATATCTACTTAAATTGTTTATATTTCTCTCTGTTTTCCGTTTTATATATCCTAAAGTAAAACTCAACTTTTTAGTACTATCAGAATTAAGGAAGAAGTACACAAAATCTTTATTTGCAAATCTCCAACGTGGCCCACCTCTCAAATAGGCATTTTCGTACAGTAAAGGATTGTGACCAAGCCCTAAATTTGTAGACCAATTGTTTATCCAATTTATTCTTGCCTCTAATTTATACTCCATTTCATTTTGATTTCCTTGAAAATCAAAATTTGATAACTGTTCTAAACTAACTTTAATATCTCTATAGATTTTTGTAGGAACTTGCCACAAGTAGTTTATTTCTGCAAACTGAATAATTTCGTCTGTTTGGCGCAAAAAACCTACATCATTTAATTCTAATTCTGGTGATCGCCAAACAAGTCCACCATTATATCTCCAATTTCCACCACCTTGTTTTCCGATATTAATTTTACCTCCTGTACCTGTTAAAGAGGTTCTAGTTGGATCTACATTCACATGATCTGCATCTGTTCTTTGGAACAATCTTGTAATAGAACGCTGCGTCCTTTCAATAGCCTCCTCACTTCCTGTCACATGACTTATGATTGTATTTCCCTCAACATAAAAGTTTCTATTTTTCCAAGTATGTCTAAAGTCTATTCCACCAGTATATGCTGCTTTATGTAATTCAGAAAAATTACCATTTAAATTTCTGTTGGTTGCAGTAAAAATTCCACCTAGATAAGAATTCCGTTCATTAAAATCTTTCTGAGCTCTAGCAACAAAATAATTAGTTAATGGTTCTACAATTTCTTCTCTTGTGCTACCATCTGTTTGTTTTATTTCTGCATACTCCTTTGCTGTAACACTTTCTAAAACGCCAACAGACCAACCATTCTTAGTTTTTCCAGAAAACTTTGTAGCACCCAAAATTGTAGAATTTTTTGGTATATCTGCATATTCTCCCGCTGCTAAAACTGGATCTCTGTGCGGATTCCTACCAATTCTTCTACTGTAAAAAAGATTGTCTCTTCCGTCTGCAAATTCAAAATCAAAAATATTTTTATTTTCTACAAAAAAAGGTCTTTGTTCTCTAAAAAAAATCTGAAATCCGTCTAATGCAATGGTTCCTGGATCTGCTTCTACTTGTCCGAAATCTGGATTTATTGTCAAATCTAAGGTCAAATCATTGGTAATTCCAATTTTTGCATCTAGACCTGCATTCACTTTAAAATCGCTTCCATCTCTGAAAGGATTATTTCCTTCCTTTGGATAAGAATCATATTGCAAAACTGTATAAGGCTGAATTTCTAATTGCTTTTGTAATTTTAAATTTATCAAACCGTGCAATTCTCCAGATTCACTTATAAACCCTGCTTTATCATTTGGAATTCTTTGCCAAAGCGAACGCTCATTTTTTCTAAATAAATTTCTAACAACATTAAATCCCCAAATTTGTTCCTCTGCATTTCCAAATCTTAATTGGGTAAAAGGAATTTTCATTTCAGCTGTCCATCCTTTCTCATCTACATGAGCATCTGTATACCAAATCGGATTCCAACTATCATCAAAGTTTTCACCATTTTCTGTAGCAATTTCTTCACCCTTTACCCCAGCAGCGGTGGTTGTAAATATAAAGGCTGTTCTTTTATCGTGATAACTATCTATAACTACATTTACTCTATCACCTGCAAAACCATCTCTTCTGCTTAACCTTTGTTCTATTAATTCTGGATTCTCATCTAAAGCCCTAAGAGCAATGTATAAATAATTTGCATCATACATTACTTTAAATTTTGTTTGATACGTTGGAGCAGTTCCCTCGTTCGGTTCATTTTCTACAAAATCTGAGGACCAGTCCACAACATCCCAAGCACCTTCCGAAATTTTACCATCTATTACTGGCACTTCTACTAATTTTTTAGTGGTATAAATTCTTTTTGAAATTGTATTTAACTGCGCTTCTTGCGCTGCAGTATTAAGCCCGTAAAAAAGACTAAGTATAAATATTTGAGTAAAAAATTTCATTGCTATTTTTATTAACTTTATCAATAGAAAAAAACACGGTATGTGGAGAACTAGTGCCACAAAAATACCCATCTATTCTCATAAAATGTTCTTAAGAGAATGTTAATTTTAATACGTTTTTTATTGCGACTAAAAAGTTCAAAAAATATCCTAAAACACTATTTGTCAATCAAATAAATAGCACTATATTTGCACTCCTTTTTTAAGGAAAATGAATTATTTTAATTTACAAAAACTAATAGTGTAATTATGAACACATTAAGTTACAAAACAGTATCAGCAAACAGCGCTACCGTAAACAAGGAGTGGGTTTTAGTTGATGCGGACGGGCAAACGTTGGGTCGTCTATCTTCTATAGTAGCAAAGCTAATTAGAGGTAAGTACAAACCAAACTTTACTCCTCACGTAGATTGTGGAGACAACGTGGTTATCATCAACGCAGAAAAAATTGTATTATCTGGAAACAAATGGAAAGAGAAATCTTACATCCGTCATACGGGTTATCCAGGTGGACAAAGATCATTAACTGCAACAGAAATGTTTGAGAAAGATCCTACAAGATTAGTCGAAAAAGCAGTAAAAGGAATGTTACCAAAAAATATTTTGGGAGCAGCGTTATTCAGAAACTTGTATGTTTATGCAGGTACTGAGCACAAACAAGCAGGTCAAGAACCTAAAGCTATTAACCTTAACGATCTTTTATAATGGATATAGTACACAAAATTGGTAGAAGAAAAACAGCTGTTGCTCGTATTTATCTTTCAGAAGGTAAAGGGAACATTACTGTAAATAAAAAAGACTACAAGAGTTATTTTACAACAGGTACCTTACAATATAAAGTACAACAACCATTAATGTTAACAGAAAACTTAGAGTCTTATGACATTAAAGTTAATGTTTACGGTGGTGGAATAACAGGACAAGCTGAAGCGATTCGTTTAGCAATCACTAGAGCATTAGTTCATATTGATGCAGACCATAGACTTATCTTGAAACCAGAAGGTTTATTAACGCGTGATCCAAGAATGGTTGAACGTAAGAAATTTGGTCAGAAGAAAGCACGTAAAAAATTCCAATTCTCGAAACGTTAATATTAAACGCAGAATTTATTCTGTATTTTATTATTTCGAGAACTGTTATTATTACACATAATTAATATTAAACAGTTTAGCATCTAAATATATAAGACTCCTAAAAGACT
>CAJXAS010000064.1 GCA_913050305.1 uncultured Polaribacter sp.
TAGCCAAAAACATTATTGAATGAAATTTTCAAACTTGAGATTCCTGTGCGTTCCGTTTCGCGCGCTAGCATATCATCTAAATACTGTTTTCCAGAACTAGAAATGGCACGCAAATCATCTAATTCTTGATGCACTCCTGTGGCAATTGCATTTCCTTTATTAATGTTTACTGGCGCATGGTCAAATAAAGTTTCAGAGATTTTAGCAATTAAATCAGTTCCTGTGTGTAACTGATTTCCAAGAGCTTTTACAGTAGGGTTTTTGCTGTTTTCTGCAGCTGATTTTATAGGTAAAATAGCCTTTAAAGAATCTTTTAATAAGACAATTTCTCTAGGCGAAGCTTTTGCTGTGGCAACTTTAGAAATTAACCTTTCTAAGTCTGATATTTGTTTTATTTGATAGGTTACTGTTTCTGAAAACTCATCGGAGTCTATAAAAAACTTTACCATTTCGTGACGATTTTGAATGTCGTCTATATTTTTTAAAGGAAGCGCCAGCCATCGCTTTAGTAGTCTTCCACCCATGGGTGAAATTGTTTTATCGATAACATCTAAAAGTGTAACAGCATTTAAAGAATTAGAGCTGTATAGCTCTAGGTTTCTGACAGTAAAACGATCCATCCAAACATAATTATCTTCGGCAATTCTACTAATAACCTGTATGTGTTTTAGTTGATTGTGTTGCGTTTCTGATAGGTAATACATAACGGCACCGGCAGCTATAATTCCGTTTTTAACTTCATGAATTCCAAAACCCTTTAAGCTTTTTACTGCAAAATGATTTTGTAAAGTATCATTAGCGTACTCTTTTTGAAAAACCCAATCGTCTAAATAAAAGGTGTAATATCGGTTTTCAAAGAGTTCTAAAAACTGTTGCTTGTGTTGTTTCTGAACTAAAACTTCACTCGGGTTAAAGTTCTGTAACAATTTATCGATGTATTCCACATTTCCTTGCGACACCAAATATTCACCTGTAGAGATATCTAAAAACGAAATTCCGAGTTGTTTTTTATCAAAATGAACCGCTGCTAAAAAGTTGTTGGTTTTGCTTTGTAAAACTTCATCATTTAAAGAGACACCAGGCGTAATTAATTCTGTAACACCACGCTTTACAATGGTTTTGGTCATTTTAGGATCTTCTAATTGATCGCAAATAGCCACCCGCATACCAGCTTTCACTAACTTTGGTAAATAGGTGTTTAAGGAATGGTGTGGAAACCCTGCTAACGCTGTTTCTGTCTCACTTCCTGCACCACGTTTTGTTAATGTAATTCCTAAAACACCTGCTGCTTTTTTAGCGTCTTCACCAAAAGTTTCGTAAAAATCTCCCACACGAAAAAGCAACATTGCATCAGGGTATTTTGTTTTGATGGCATTGTATTGCTTCATTAAGGGAGTTACTTTTTTTGGTTTCTGTTTTATCAAGTGTTTAGAAAATTAAAGTTAGTTTTGCGAATATAAAAATTAGTAAGCAGTTTTCAGTAGCGGTTTATAGTGAACTTATCCACAAAGTATGCGAAAATTAAAGAATAACGAGTTAGGTAGAATTACAGTAGATGCTTTTAAGGCAGTTGAGAAAACACCAATTATTGTAGTTTTAGATAATATAAGAAGCTTAAATAATATTGGTTCTGTTTTTAGAACTAGTGATGCTTTTTTGATAGAAAAAATATATTTATGTGGTATTTGTGCAACTCCGCCAAATAAAGAAATTCATAAAACAGCTTTAGGCGCAACAGAGTCTGTCTCTTGGGAATATGTTGAGGATACGCTTAGTTTAGTTGAAACATTAAAAAGAGAAAATATTAAAGTACTAGCTATTGAACAAGCAGAAAATAGCACCAAACTGAACACCTTTTTTCCTAAAAAGAGCGAGAAGTACGCAATTGTAATGGGAAATGAAGTAAAAGGAGTGCAGCAGGAAGTTGTGAATGCTTCAGACCTGTGTATTGAAATTCCACAATTAGGTACGAAGCATTCCCTAAATATTTCTGTAACTACAGGGGTTGTTTTATGGGATTTATTTCAGAAACTACAATAAAAGGTATTTATTCATTTTTAAAGTTATACTTTGAAGCAGATAAAAGTTTTTAAGTTAAATATAGAAATCTCTAAAAATGGCAGATAAAATTAAAATTTTAATTGTTGATGATCATCAATTAATAATACAAGGCTTACTCTGTTCTTTAGAAGAAGTGGGCGATTTTGAGGTGGTTACAACTACGGATTGTGATGATGCTTTTCGGTTGATAAAGGCGAGTGAAAAAAGGGCTCCATTTCAAATTTTATTTACAGATTTAAGCTTTGATAACAATACAAAAGAAACTCAATTAAAGGATGGTGAAGCTTTGATAAAAGCAATTAGAACAAACGATATAGAAATTAAAGTAGGTGTAATTACAGGACATACAGAGACAAGTCGAGTGTACAATATAATTAACAACATAAAACCCGATGCGTGTTTATTGAAATGCGCTTGTGGCCCGGTAGAATTAGGGTTTGCTGTTCAAAAAATGATACAAAATGAATACTACTATACTCATGAAGTTCACCAAAAAATATTGCGTAGAAAGGTTGTTCAAATTAAAATAGACGATGTGTCGCTTCAGATTCTAAAGGAGTTGCCAAATCACTCAAAAATATCCAATTTAGAAGGCGTTATTGCAAAGAACGATGGAATTAAAATCAAACTAAGGTCTATCGAAACAAAATTAGCAAATTTAAGGACAGATTTAAACGCCATTAACAATACTGATTTAATATTAAAAGCAAAAGAACTTGGAGTTATAGATTAACTTTTGCAATGCGGTAATACGCATTTTTAATTGCGGTTTACCGCATAATTTTCTCCTTTTTTCATTCTAAATTTGTTATATCTATACTTATATTGCTATAAAAAATAGATTGGGTGGGACCATTGTAAAATAAGTTCGAGGGCTTATTTTGCAAAAGTTAAAGGAAAAGAAAACAACCTTTCTATTAATTTAGGAAGGTTTTTTAAATTCCTAAAATCATTTTTGCAATCATAAAGTAGATTAATATTCCAAAAATATCATTAGAAGTAGTAATAAAAGGCTCCGTCGCAATTGCCGGGTCAACACCTTTTTTATTTAAGTAGAAGAAACATGAAGAAATTAGTAATGGTATTAGCATTCATCTCTTATTAGGGTGTTTATGACAATAGACAAACTCTTTCAAAGAGCCACTTATTTTCTTTTTAATAAAAAATATATACTGTTTTTACTTTTATTTGCTAATTTATTGGTGTTTTCTCAAAATGAAAGTAGAGACACTATTGCATTGATATTAAAAGAATACGTAAAAACAAAACAAGCTCATTTACCTCAAAAAGCATTCTTAATTGCAGAAAAAACGAAGATAGATTCTGTAATTAAACAAACGTATATTCTTTTTGGTATGAAAAGTTTTTTTAACAAAGACCTTGCTAATTTAACTTTAACAGAAAATAAACTTCGTACATTTTTTATTAAAACGAAAGACTCTTTTGCTTTAGGAAAGCAGTACTATTACAAGTCGCTTTTTTTTAAGGTTTTAAATTCTGGAGATAATTTAGCAAAATCCGATAGTAGTTTTTATTATTTAAGTGAATCTAAAAATATATCAGTTCAATTAAAAGATTCTTTGGAAGCTGCGAGAAGATTACTTTCGATGTCTTCTCTTCAATACAGAGAAAGAGACTTTTTAGGAAGTGAAAGTTCAATTATTGAAGGATTGCGTTTGGTAGAGCCTCTGGAAGAGGTGTTTTTCACAGGGCTATTGTATGAAAGATTAGGGAATGTTATGTACATGCTAGAAAGGCAAGAAGAGGCTAGAAAAAACTATTTAAAGTTTTTTGAACTTCAAAAGAAAATTCCAAACATAAAGTTGAAATATGAAAAAGTTAGGTTAGATGTGCATTTAGCAAAGACTTACGAGGCAGAGGAAAACTATACAAAGTCAATAGAATATTTTAATAAGTGTTTATTGGTCGTTAACCTTAAGATGGAGAAGGCGTATAGATACGAGGCTGCATTAGAAGGGTTCTCTTACGGCCATTTTATGTTGGGGAATAAAGAATTAGCGCTAAAAGGATATTTAGAAGTTTTAAAGTCTAGACAGGCAAGAGGGTATAAAAGAGGGTTAATTTTTTCGTATTCCTTACTAGGACAATTACACGCCTCTAAAAATGAAACAAAGAAAGCAATCTTCTTTATCAAGAAATCTTTACGAACTGCAAAAGAACTGCATACGACTAAAAAAAAATCAGAGAACCTGTTATTGCTATCTAAAATAGTTGGCGGAGAAAAAGGGAGGAAATACTTAGAGGAGCACACGCAATTAAATGATAGTATTTATAAGAGAGAGCGAATTTTAAAAAATAAGTTTACGAAGGTTCGGTATGAAACTGAAAAAAAAGACAAAGAAAACATTGCTTTAAAACTAGAAAACACTAGAAATCAATTGGCTTTAGAAACAGAACGACAGCATAAAATAATTGGTTTTTTAAGTGCTGGTGTTAGTATTTTGTTTATTGGTTTTGGCGCTAGTATTGTTACAAATAGGAGAAAAAAGTTGATTTTTGAGGCTAAAATGAAACAAATTCAAGTGCGTGAAAAAGAGCGCCAGCGAATTGCAAAATCTTTGCATGATGAGGTTGCTGGAGACATTAGAATGCTGCATTTAGAATTGACAAAAAGAAAGCAATTAGAAGAAGCAAAAAAACTTGCTGTTATAAAGGGAACAGTTCGAAATTTATCACATCAATTAAGTAGCGAAAGTTTTGAAAAAGTGTCTTTTAAAGATCAAATTATTAATTTAATTTCGGATTTTTTTGAAATCGATTTCAAAATTAAAGTGCAAGAAATTGATACTGTAAACTGGAAAGACGTTAATAATTCAATAAAAAGAATATTATTCTTAGTGATTAGAGAAAGTATTCAGAACTCTAAAACACATGCAGAAGCTTCGGCCGTTATCTTAAATTTTAAACAAACTAAAAAAGCGCTTACCTTAACAATTTTTGACAACGGAAAAGGGTTTAACACTGCGTCAAAGAAAGCGGGAATAGGTTTAAAAAATATGCAAGAACGAATAGAAGAGGTTAACGGTACTTTTTCTATTGAAAGTGCATTAGGTAAAGGAACAAGTATTTATATAGAAATCTCTATAAATGGAAGATAAAACTAGAATTTTAATTGCAGATGATCATCAATTAACACTAGATGGAATTCGATGCTACCTCAAAGAGTTAGGGGGTTTTGATGTGGTGACTACAAATAATTGTGATGCGGCACTTGAGTTGATAAAATCAAATGAAAATACTACTCCTTTTCAAATTTTATTTACAGATTTAAGTTTTGATAATGCCACACTGCAAACCAATTTAAAAGGAGGTGAAGAATTAATAAAAGCCATTAGAAAGAATAAAATAGATATTAAAATAGGGGTAATTACGGGGCATACAGAAACAAATAGAGTGTACAACGTAATTAGTAATTTAAACCCTAATGCTTATTTATTAAAAAGCACATGCGATGCTACAGAAATAGGTTTTGCAGTGCAAAAAATATTGTACAATGAGTATTATTATACCCATGAAATACATCAAAAAATACTGCGTAGAAATATTGTTCAAATTCAAATGGATGAGGTAGCGCTTCAGATATTAAAGGAACTTCCGAAACACGTAAAAATTGCTAATTTAGTGGGGATTATTACTAATAACGACGGAATTAAAATTAAACTAAGGTCAATCGAAACAAAATTAGCAAATTTAAGAACAGATTTAAAAGCTATTAACAATATAGATTTAATATTAAAAGCAAAAGAACTAGGTATTATAGATTAATGTTGGTTTTGCGTAAACCCGCAACTTTAGGTCCAGTTTACCGCATAGTTACGAAGCTTATAAAAATGATATTTGATGTGTAGTTAACTTTTTTTTCTACAAAGTGGGAGTAATTGCGGATATACGACGAGAGACTTGTATCTAAAATTGAAAAGGAAAAGAAAACAACCTTTCTATTAATTTAGGAAGGTTTTTTAAATTCCTAAAATCATTTTTGCAATCATAAAGTAGATTAATATTCCAAAAATATCATTAGAAGTAGTAATAAAAGGCCCCGTTGCAATTGCCGGGTCAATATCTCTTTTATTTAAAAACAAAGGGACAAAAGTACCAATTAGCCCCGCTATAATAATAACGGCCACTAAAGACACCGATATTGCTAGAGCTAGGTCTATTTTACCTTCATAAACCCACACAAAAAGAAACAAGAAAAGGGCTAAAATAACTCCGTTCAACGCCGCTAAAAGCATTTCTTTTAAAAGCCGACTATTAATACTTCCTTTTACATCATCATTTGCTAAACCTTGTACAATAATTGCAGAAGATTGTACACCAACATTACCAGCCATTGCCGCAATTAAAGGAGTGAAAAAGAATAAAGAAGCATACTTACTAAATACATCTTGGAAACCTTCCATAATTATAAAAGCACCAACACCACCAATTAAACCTAGGAATAACCATGGCAAACGCGCTTTTGTCAATTCAAAAATACTATCATCTGAATCTACATCTTGTGTTAAACCAGCAGCCATTTGATAATCTTTATCGGCTTCTTCTTTTAAAAGATCAACAATATCATCAATTGTAATTCTACCCAATAAAACATTATTATCATCTACCACAGGTATTGCTTCTAAATCATACTTTACCATGATTCTAGCAACGGTTTCATCATCTTCGTTAACGTTTACGGCATCTACTTTAGCTTTAGAGATATCTGCAATTTTCTGATCTGATTTGGCAACAATTAAATCTTTTAAAGACAATCTACCAACTAGTCTATCTTCCTTATCTACAACGTAAATAGAGTGCACTCTTGTAACCTCTTTAGCCTGCCCTCTTATTCTGCGCATACATCCGGCAACCGTCCAAGTTTCGTAAACTTTTACCAATTCCTTTGCCATTAAAGAACCGGCAGTATCGTCTCCATAAGATAATAATTCTTTAATATCTTCTGCTAACTCACTGTCTTCAAGCTCATTAATTACACGTTTTTGACGTTCTTCTGAAAGTTCACCAATAATATCGGCAGCATCATCAGAATCCATTTCTCCAACTTCATTTGCAATTTCTTTTGCTGAGAAATTTTCTAGAATTTTTTCTCGAGTATCTTCATCTAACTCTGTAAGAATTTCTGATGTTTTTTCGCTATCTAAAAGTTTTATAATATAAATAGCCTCGTCAAAACTAACCTCATCTAATACTTCTGCAATATCTGCAAAATGAACATCTTCAAAAATATTTTTTATTTTAGAATCGTTGTTTTTATCAATAAAACCAACTAGATTTTCGAGAAATTCATTTGTAATTTCAAATGCCATTTTCTATTAATTTTTGCGTTAGAGAAATAAAAGCTTGCACAGACAACTGTTCTGGACGTTTTGTAAAGATAGGGTCTTCTTTTAAAGTTTCAGAAAGATTGAAAGATTTTAAGCTAGAACGCAACATTTTTCTACGCTGGTTAAAAGCTGTTTTAACAACTCTAAAAAATATTTTTTCATCTACAGGAAGAGAATAATCCTTTTTCCTTACCAATCTTATAACACCAGAATCTACCTTTGGTGGTGGATTAAAAACAGTTGGAGGAACGGTAAAAAGATATTCTACATCGAAAAAAGCTTGTGTTAATACAGAAAGAATTCCATAGACCTTACTTCCCTCTTTTTCTGCAATTCTCTTAGCTACTTCTTTTTGAAACATGCCTGCAAACTCTGGCACAAATGCTCTATTTTCTATTGCTTTAAAAACAATTTGAGTAGAAATATTATAAGGGAAATTACCAATAATTGCGACTTGTTTTTTTTGAAATATTTCTTTTATTTCCTTCTTTAAAAAATCTCCTTCTAAAACAGAAAAGTGCGCTGCTGAGGTATCTAATTTAATGTGCTCTAAAGGAAAAGTATCATGCAAATAAGCAACAGACTCTCTGTCTAATTCCATGACAGTAATTTTTGCTTTTTGTTGTAATAAATATTTTGTTAAAACGCCCATTCCTGGACCAATTTCTAAAACGTCATCATAGCCAATGCCAGTTAAAGCATCTGCAATGTCTTTTGCAATGCCTTCATCCGTTAAAAAATGCTGACCTAAATGTTTTTTTGCTTTTACAAACACAATCTTTGTTTTTATCCTCTTAAAAACAAAGGTACAGTTAAATTTTGCATAATTTTTGGGAGATATACAATATTAAGAACCTGGGGTTTGTTTTTAATTATGAGAAGGGTGAATTTATTTTAACTCTATTTATTTTTAGTGTTTTCAAACTTAAACACACTATAATTATAGACGCAACGATAGCACTAATAAAACCTCTAATTGTTTTATCTGGTTCTATTCTGTTTTTTTTAAAGCATGAAATTATTTTAATTATTTGCACTTACTGGGTAAAACTCATCTATAATTTTTAACTCAGTTTTAAAAGTTAGCATTTTATCTGCAAATCGTTTAAGTCCTTCTGATTGTAGCTTAGAAGCATTAAACTTGTAGTAGTTTTCGAGATCTTCTCTTGTATTTGCAGCATACTGAATAGAATATGTTTTGCCTCCCATTTCCTCTTCTACTAAAACTTCTGTAAGCTTTGCAGATGTAAATTTCCCAGTATTTAGAACTTCAGTAATATGAGTTTTAATCCAGTTTAGCCATTCATCATGCACTGTGGCATCGATATTTGTAGTTACGTTGTATATGTACATTTTTTAGTCTTTAGTTTTCTATTTAAAATTTAATGTTAGAACGATTAATCAGAAATTTTTATTAGGTCTCCTCTTAGTTTTCTGTATCTTTTTCGCGCATCTACTAAGTAAATACTAGAAGAATGTTCAAAAATTATTTTTTGGTAGTATTCTTGGGCTTTCTCTCTATTCTTTATTTTATTATGATATATTTCTGCCATCATAAAATAAATATCATCCGTTAAAAAGCCCTGATTATCTGCTGCTATAATTTTAGATAAACTTACGAGAGCTTGTTTGTATTTATTTTGTTTTACAAGCAGTTTTGCCTGAAAAAACAATACGTCATCATAAATTACCTCTCCTGGTATTAAGCCGTTTACAAATACATCTTTTTGTGTGAATAGATTATTTAATTCATTTAATGCTGCATTATTTTTATTTTGAAACGCTAGTAGTT
>CAJXAS010000065.1 GCA_913050305.1 uncultured Polaribacter sp.
AATTAGTGATTAATTATGGATTAATAAAACGTTTTTCAACACACTTACTAGTATAGTGCAATAATCTATAAAAAAAGAAGACATTACCACATATTTGGTACTAAAAATTTGTTAATCTTACAGTATGATTCCTGTTTTCTGTATTAAATATAATCAGGAATTAAACTTTAAGACTTAATAAAATCTGTGCATTTAACAAAACTTCCTTTAAAACGTATTTACAAAATTTGCAATCTTTTGATGTAAATCTTTAGAGGCTTTTACTAATGGCAAACGCACTTGGTTGATTCCAATACCTAATTCTTGTAATACAGTTTTTATTCCTGCAGGATTATTTTCTTCAAAAATAGCATCAATCACAGCCATCATGCTAAAATGAATGGCGTACCCCTCTTTATTTTTACCTTCTAGACCACAATTTATTAAGGTAGAGAATTCTTTTGGATATGCTTGTCCAATTACAGAGATAACTCCAGAGCCTCCTGCCAAAGTTATACCTAAAGCTAAATCATCATCACCAGAAATAATTAAAAAATCTTTGGGTTTATTTTTTAACAACTCTAAATATTGCTGCATATTATTTCCAGCTTCTTTAATACCAACAATGTTTGTAAAATCATTTGCCAAACGAATTGTTGTAATTGCATTCATGTTTTTTGCGGTTCTACCAGGAACATTATATAAAATAATTGGTATCTCACTTGCCTCAGCTATTGCTTTAAAATGCTGATAAAAACCCTCTTGTGTTGGTTTACTGTAATAAGGCACTACAGATAAAATACCATCAATATTACTTAAATCTGTTGCTTGTATGTCTTTGATAACCTCTAACGTATTATTACCTCCAATTCCAAGTACTAATGGCACTCTGGCTGCATTCGTTTTTATAATAAGAGCTATAATTTGAAGTTTCTCTTCTTTAGATATTGTTGCACTTTCTGCAGTTGTACCATTTATTACTAAATAGTTAATTCCATTCTCTATATTAAAATTCACCAACTTTACCAGTGCATCAAAATCTACACTCAAATCTTCTTTAAAAGGGGTAATTAAGGCGACTCCCGTTCCTACAAATTTTTGCATTTCTATATATTTAAAGGTACAAAATTACAATATTAAGATTGATTTATAAAACAGATTTATGATCGAATTGCAAGAATAAACAACTTTATATGGAAAGTTTAATTTTACAGCTTTTTAAGAATTTGAAGGTATCTTTTTAATTCTGAAGTAAACCCTGTTATATTTTGTGTTTTTTCTGAAATTTCTATCTCGTATAATTTAGAATTTACACCTGCAAAACCAACTTTAAACTGTGCTCTTGATTCTAAAACTGCAAGCTCTAAATACAGGTTTTTTTCATTGAAATATCCAATTAACAAATCAAAGGGTTCTTCTAAAAAGCATTTAAAGCTGTCTTCGGTAAAGTGTCCTTTCCAATTTACATTTTTTTTCGTAAAGTGTTTATAAGAAAATTCATCACTTTTATTAAACTTTCGTAGGCTATAAATCTTAATATTCCTAGCTTCTAAAATAATTTCAATCTCTTTTTGTAAATCTATTTCAGAAGAAATATCTTCATTAGAAATTATGGCTATCGACTTTATTTTTTCTGAAGATGGTGTACGGCTATTATCTGTCTGAGATAATAACTGATTTAACTTCTTTTTTAAAACAGCTTCCTTAAAACCTTGAAACATTATTTATAATTAAAATTGAGAATATAAAAATAGTAATTATTCTTTTACTATTTCTAATAATATAAACTGATTTAATTGTTTTCCATATAACTGAAAATTATCATCTGAGACCAACACAAGAGATTGATTGCCATTTTCTAAAACGGGCCCCAAAGTAATACCTTCTATATTGTCTATAATTCCTTCAGTTAAATGCTCTTTAAAATCTTCAAAGTTTACAAGTAACCTTTTTGTTAGCGGCGTGAATTTGGAATTTATTAATCCACCAGAACCTAAAATATTGGTGGTTTCTAAAGTTATTTCTGCATCAAAAATTCGTATTATATTACCATAAGCACCGTATCCATTTTGATAGGTTCTTTCAATGATAAAAAATTTATTTTCCTCATATTCTAAAATTGCAGTAACTCCGTTTAAATTTATATTTCCTTTAGCAACTTTAGTTATTGGTTCTAATTGATAGGCAAATTGTTTACTGGCTTTTTTAGTTTCTGTATTAAAATAAGTAATTCTAACGGGAGATTGTGTTTTAGTAAAGCCCGGTTCAACTCCATCATTTTTTAGGGGAGCCTCCATAACAGCCCAAAAACCTTTTTTATCTGTACTTTTAGAAGAGCCTTCTAAAACTCCATTGTGTTTTATGTTTTCTAAATTCTGCAGGCTTTTTGGTAGTTCATACTCAGAAATAAATTTCCCGGAAAAGTCTGTAGTAAATATAGTAGGTCCTCTTCCACTTCGAATAGCACCTTCGCTAGAAAAATTGATTTGTTGCTTTTCTTCATCCACAAAAATAGATTCTAAATCCAGCGTATTTTCATTGTAAAAATTGGTATTTGAGTCTTTTAGTACAGTAACCTCTTCAAAATTAATTCCCACTATTTTTCTTTTTTCGATGCCAATATTTCCTTTTAAAAATCTTGGAGATTTTGGATCGTCTACAACAAAATAATAAAAACCGTTACTATAATCTAAACCAGAAAGACCACCAATTGGAGTATTTTTAAACATAACAGTATCTTTTAGAACATACTCACTTAAAAAATTTAATTGTAAGTCTTTTCCTGTTTTACAAGAAAATGCACTACCAATAAAGATCAAAAAAACAACTATTCTTTTCATATATATGATGTTTTTATATCTTCTTAAAACTTCCTTCTGTTGTCGTCAGACTTTGTATCTATCAATTTATTGTAAGGATCAATACCTACTTCTGTAGGTTTTTCATCTACAATTAAAGTAATCTTATTATGTATCTGTGTAATTTTATGTTTCTGAAAATACAATTGCTTTTCTTTCTTTTTTCCATCTATTTCTTCCTCAGAAAAGATACCCAAATCTATGTAATCTGCTAAAGGCACAGATAAGAGAGGTTTACTCATCTTCTCTGTTTTATAACTTAAAGTATCTCCTACTTTTTCACCATAAAACTTTTTTCCTTTTTCATCATTTCTATATTTAGAAACTTCAAACTCTATATCTACTTGGTACTTACCATCTTTTAACTCCGTAGATTTCAAATCTACAATTCTATTTTTATAAAGCGTTATGGTTTCAAACATGTCTTTAATTACGTAACTTAAAGAATCTGGTGTTACTTCTCTAATATAGTTTACCATTTCAATTGAAGTTGTATATGGTGGTTCTTGAAACCTCACCTTCTCTACATACTTTTTTAAAGCCCCATTTAATTTTTCTTCTCCAATATAATCGCTTAAAGCGTAAAAGACTAAAGATCCTTTTTGATACCGAATATAGCCTTGCCCATCATTATACATCAGCGGATTTTCTCTTTTCGATTCCAAAGTTCGCTGCAATAAATAACCATCTAATGCCTCCTTTAAAAAAGTGCGCATTTTCGGTTTGCCGTGCTGGTGTTCTAAAACTTTTAAAGAAACATATTCAGACATACTTTCAGACAACATGGTAGCACCTAAAACATCTGCCCCAATTACTTGATGCGCCCACCATTGATGTGCAACTTCATGCACTGTTACCGCAAAAGGGTAATCTACACCATCTTTATTTTCGTCATCTACGTCTGCTATAAAACCAAAGCCCTCTGAAAAAGGAATTGTATTCGCAAAAGCTTGTGCAAAGGTACCTGCAGTTCTCGGAAACTCTATAACTCTTAGTTGCTTGTGCGTATACGGACTAAAATTCTTCGCATTGTAAGCCAGCGAAGCTTTCATTCCTTTTAACATTCTATCTAAATTATAAACAT
The DNA here is from genome assembly GCA_913050305.1 of uncultured Polaribacter sp. Classification (GTDB taxonomy): domain Bacteria; phylum Bacteroidota; class Bacteroidia; order Flavobacteriales; family Flavobacteriaceae; genus Polaribacter. The sequence goes on from CAJXAS010000065.1 coordinate 3,922, forward strand.
GTGGTTTATGATAGTAAATTTCTAAACTAATGCCCTTCCACATTTCTTTTTTAACTTCATATCTAGCAGAATTAAAAGCATAAAAATTTAAAATTTTACTATCCATTTTATAATGGAAATAACGACGCCCCTCTTCAGTCCATTCATTTTGTAAATAACCGGGTGCAATTGCAATTTGATCATCAGAAGTAGAGACCGTTGCCTCAAAATCAATCCAATCAGAATCTTTAGAAATATAGGTGTTTCCTAAAGCATTTGTATCTGACGGATGAGGGCGTAAATTGTTAGGCGGCAAATCGTATTTTTTACGTGTTTTATCGTCTCTTAATTCTCCACTAGCCGAATATCCTAAGGTAGGAAACATAGAGTTATTTATAAAAGTTCCATTTGCTATAATTGGCGATTTACGCTGAAACATTGTATTTTCCTTACTCTTTAAATGGATTGTTAATTGTAAAGAATCTCCTGGCTGTATACTTTCAACAAAAGAATAAATATCAAAATTAAAAACCGTGTCTTCTAAGACTAAGTTATTTGGCCTATTAAACTCAAAGGTACTTTCTAAGGAATTATGATTTAAGAAAACACTATCTATTGTTTTATTTGTTTTATTAACCATTGTAAAAATAGCACTTGCTTTGTAGGTTTTTTTCTTTGGATAAATAGCCACATTTGCATTTACAGCTACAATTCTGGGTTGCTTATAAGCTTCATATTTTTTATAGGTTTTCTCCCATTTAACAGCGTTTAACTCTGCTTGCTTAGAAGCTGAGTTCTTATCTTTAGACCTTGTTTCTGAAAAAATAGTACCTCCTAAAGCTAAAAATGCAATTAAAACAACTACTAAACTCACTCTTTTAGGAACTGTAAAACGTTGTTTTGCTATGTAAATTCTTTCTGCAAAAGAATTTGGCAAACCTCTAACCCACATTAATAAACTCAAAATTAAGAGCAACGTACCTCCCAGAACCCAATAAAGCTTGTACCATAAATATCGAGACAAATCAGAACCATAACCATTCATATCTGAATAACTATAACCCGGACCTTCATTATATTTTAAAACCGAATTCTCAATACCTATTAAAGATAAAAATGGAATACCAATCGCTAATATCAATAAAATAAAAAATCCTAAATATTGATTTTTAACCAGTGTTTGAATAAAAATCGAGAGCAAAGCCCAAATAGCATAATTCAAGAACTTTAAACCGAATAGCTCTTTTATATAATGCCCAATTTCAAAATCATAGTACCCTTTGTATATTTGAAATGCCATACCAGAAACCATAATTACAAGCAATAAAACAAGTTGCATTTTTAACAAGGCAATTAACTTAGAAAATAGCAGCGTCCAATCTGGTATGGGTGTGCTATCTACTAGATGACTTATTTTTGCAGTTCTTGCTCTTTGCACCAACATACCTGCATATAAAAAAGTACAAACATTTAGAACCAATGCGCTAAATACGTCTCCACCAACTAGCATTTGCCAAGTTACTGGTAGCGTATTTGTCCCAAAAATTTGACCAGAACTAAACAAAGTACCCACCAGCATTAAAACGCCAACTATCAGGATACAAATAAATGGCAAACTCTTAAAAATATATTTAAAATCGATATAAGATAATTTCCACGTAGATTTTAAATTCTGACCAAAAGAAAAATCTTGCGTTACTTTTGGTAAGATTATTTTTGTTATTCCGCTAAAATTTGTCTTTGTAACGCTCTCAGATTTTGTCTTTCTAAAAGAAATAGAAATTGCATTCTGACTGAATTTAAAGTATTTAAAAACCAATCCAAATATTACAGATGAAACTATTAACCATAGTAGTCTGTTGTAAATAATTAATTCTTTTATGGGGATTTGTAGCTCGTTCTGCTCAGAAACTGTCCAATACTTTGTATAATATGCCACTGCAGAGGAACCAAAAGGATCTAAAATAGCCAACAAACCTGCTTGCTCGGGTTCTGATAAGATACTAGCCACAGCTCCTTGTGCAAACAATAAAATAATAACTGTAATAAAACCTGCTGCAATATTTCTAGAAAAAGTAACCACTGCAAAAACTACTGCACCAAAAAACAAAACATTTGGTAATATATATATTAAATAGGACTGTAAATAACTCATCCCATTAAAATTACCTACAATTTCTGCATTGGTTCCTGGAAAACGAAAACCAATAATCATTCCCAATGCAATTACTAAAACGATCGCAGAAACTACTAAAATTCCGCTAAAGAACTTCGCAAATAAATAATTGGCTTTTGTAAACGGATACGAATATAAAATGGTGTGCATTTCACTTTTAAAATCTCTATAAATTGAAACACCAATAATAGACGGAAATAAAAAGAAAATTATAGTAGTAAAACCGTTAAATAAGCCCGTTACATTAATTGGTGAATTTACAATTCTAGAAGAGCCAGTGGTCCCTGTAATCCCATCAAAAATACCTGCAGTAGTTGCTGATATTAAAAATGACAGGAGTAAAAATATAGTTACATATATATAAAATACAGGTTTATTAAACCAATATTGTAATTCTTTTTTAAATATTGTTAAAAACATAAGTATCGTGTAAAAGTTGAACAGTTAAATTGTGTAATTAAAATGATTATGCAATAACGGGTTCATCTTGTTTTAAAGCGAAAAAATATACGTCGTCTAATTGTGGCCCTGAAGCCACAAAATCATCTGAAGGTTTAGTTTCTGAATGCACTCTAATATTTAAGGTATTGTCTGAATTGAAGTTTCTAGATAACACGTTATATATTTTCATGTTCTCTTCTAAATCATCTTTTTCAATAATTTTTGTCCAAATAGTATTTTCTAACTCTTTAGTTGCTTCCTTTGGTGTGGAGTGTTTTAAAATTTTACCCCCATTTAAAATTGCCATTTCATTGCATAATTCTTTTACATCTTCTACAATATGTGTAGAAAAAATAACCGTACAATTACTACCTACTTCGCGCAAAACATTTAAAAAACGTTGTCTTTCTGCGGGGTCTAACCCAGCAGTTGGTTCATCTACAATAATCAATTTAGGGTTATTTAAAAGTAATTGCGCAATACCAAAACGCTGTTTCATTCCCCCAGAATAACCAGCTACGTTTTTAAGTCTTACGCCGTATAAATTGGTGATTTCTAAAACCTCTTTTACAATTGCTTTTCTTTCTACCTTATTCGTAATTCCTTTTAATGTAGCAAAATAATCTAGCAATTCTTCTGCAGACATTTTAGGATAGACACCAAAAGATTGTGGCAAATAGCCCAGTACTTTCCTAAGAGACATATTATCTTCTAAAACATCAATATCGCCAAAAGTAATAGTACCTGAATCTGGACTTTGCAAAGTTGCAATTGTTCGCATTAAAGAAGATTTTCCAGCTCCATTAGGTCCTAACAAACCAAACATTCCTGTACCAATTTCTATACTTAAATTGTCAATTGCTTTTACACCGTTTTTGTATGTTTTTGTAAGGTTGTTAAGTACTAGCTTCATCTTTTTTGATTTAGTGATATTTACTTTTGTAGTAAGTGTAAAAATAACACCTTTTGTTACACTTTTTTATGATTTTTTTAATGGATTTACTGAAAAATCGCTTTATTTTTGACAAATAACAAAGAAATTAGAAAATCACAACTTTTTAAACTCATAAATAATGGCAACAAAATCAATCTTAAATAAAGGATCACTTACATTTTTAGAGAAATATTTAAATAATGCGGCTCCTACGGGTTATGAATGGGAAGGGCAGAAAATTTGGATGGATTATTTAAAACCATATGTAGATACTTTTATTACAGATACGTATGGCTCTGCAGTTGGAGTTATAAATCCGGATGCAAAATATAAAGTTGTAATTGAAGGACATGCAGATGAAATCTCTTGGTATGTTAATTATATATCTGATAATGGATTGATTTATGTGATTAGAAATGGTGGTTCAGATCACCAAATAGCACCGAGTAAAATTGTAAATATTCATACTAAAAACGGAATTGTAAAAGGAGTTTTCGGCTGGCCAGCAATTCATACAAGAAATAAAGCTAAGGAAGAAGCGCCAAAGCCAGACAACATTTTTATTGATACAGGCTGTGCAACCAAGGCAGAAGTTGAAAAGCTAGGCATTCATGTTGGTTGTGTAATTACCTATCCAGATGAATTTCATATTTTAAATGGTGACAAATTTGTTTGTAGAGCTTTAGACAACAGAATGGGCGGGTTTATGATTGCTGAAGTTGCTCGTTTATTAAAAGAAAATAAAAAAGAATTGCCTTTCGGGCTATATATTACAAACTCTGTACAGGAAGAAATAGGATTGCGTGGTGCAGAAATGATTACACAAACCATACAACCAAATGTTGCTATCGTAACAGATGTAACACATGATACAACCACTCCAATGATTGACAAGAAAAAGGAAGGTCTTTTAGAAATGGGGAAAGGACCAGTTGTTGCTTATGCACCAGCTGTGCAGCAAAAATTACGTGATCTAATAACAGAAACTGCAGAAGCGAACAAGATTCCTTTTCAGCGCTCTGCTTTATCTAGAGCAACAGGTACAGATACAGATGCCTTTGCATATAGCAATGGTGGTGTTGCTTCTGCGTTAATATCATTGCCATTACGCTACATGCATACCACTGTAGAAATGGTGCACAGAGATGATGTAGAAAATGTGATTAAAATGATTTATGAAACACTTTTAAATATCAAAGGAGGAGAAACTTTTTCTTATTTTGAATAAATAACAAAGCGTTATTGTGAAAAATAATGACCACGCAATCTTCTTTTATGGGGTAGTTGATTTTTTTTACAATAACGTTTTTCTTTTCATATGGACGAACTCATTGATATTTTAACCCCTGAAGGGAAATCAACAGGCAAGACTGCTTTAAAATCGGAAGCACATAAAAACGGCTGGTTTCATGCAACTGCACATATTTGGTTCTTTACTTCGGATAAAAAGATACTACTTCAAAAAAGAGCGCTTACAAAAAAAGTGTTTCCAGGAATTTGGGACATTTCTGTGGCCGGACATATTGGTGCTGGTGAAGAAATATTAGATGGAGCTAAAAGAGAAGTTTTTGAAGAAATTGGCTTAATACTTGAAGATAAAGACTTCATTAAAATTGGAACAAGAATTCACCAAGTTAACCATGAAAATGGTATACAAGATAATGAACACCATCATGTTTTTATTGCTGAATTAAAAACACCCATTTCTGAGCTTACAATGCAACCAG
>CAJXAS010000066.1 GCA_913050305.1 uncultured Polaribacter sp.
AAGAAGAAAAATAGGAATTGTATTTCAAGATTTTAAGTTATTAAATGATAGAAATGTTTTCGAAAATCTAAAGTTTGTTTTAAAGGCAACTGGTTGGAAAGACAACAAACTTATGAAAGAAAAGATTCACGAGGTATTAGATAAAGTGGGTTTAAAATCTCAATACTATAAAAACACATTTGAACTTTCTGGCGGTGAGCAGCAGAGAGTAGCAATTGCAAGAGCCCTTTTAAATGATCCTGAATTGATTTTAGCAGATGAACCAACTGGTAATTTAGATCCAAAAACATCTTTAGAGGTAATGGAACTTTTAAATGAAATTTCTAAAAACGGAAAAACTATTTTAATGGCTACTCACGATTATCAATTAATTGTAAAGTTTAAGCAGAAAACATTAAAGTGTGAAGGTGGTAAGTTATTTGAAGTTTTACAACAAGCTACTGTTTAAATATAATTGCTACTATTTTTTTTGCGTTTTCTATAGTATTAAAATCTAATAATTTTTCTTTTCGCGCTATTACGTGAGTTTTAGAAAATTTTTGCTCAAGTAGTTTCGATGTTTTTTCTAAGATATCTTTTTTAGTATTTGCTAATTCACATAATGATTCAAGCCCAGTGTCTTCTATCATTTGTGTGTTTGAAATAATATGTTTTCCTTGATGTAACGTATTTAATAATTTTAACTTAATACCTGTTTTCTGGAAGGTGAATAGTGTATTTATTTGTGCTTTTTTAAACAATTGTTCTAAACTTTCTTGAGTAGGAATGTCTTTAAAATTTAGATTATGATACTTCTTAATTTGCTTAAGAACGGTCTTATTTTTACAGCTACTTGCAACTACAAACTGAAACGATGTGTTTTTATATACATCAATTAAAAATAAAGCAGCTCTTACGTTATCGGCAATTCTCAAATCACCATGATATACTATTAAATCTCCTTTTTCCTCTGTATGCGTTGTGTTTTTTGTGTCGTGAAACACTGGGATATAAACTGTTTTTGCTCCATATTTTTTAGTAAAATATGCTTGCTCGAAAGGAGAAATTGAGAAAATACCTGATGCTTTTTCTAATATGTTTTCAAACTTTTTTAGTTTGATGGACTCTAGTAGAAAGAACACTTTTTTAAATATGTTTTTTTCGCTTTTAGATAACCCTAAAAAATAGTTATGCTCAATATTATGCGCTCTAATGTAAGTGTTTTTAAAATTATATTTTTTAAGTGGATAGGTAGTATGTAAACCTTCAAAAATTATTGGGAACTGTAAGTTTTTAAGATTTTCAATTAGTTTATTACAACTTCTACTTTGAACTCTAAATGGTAATTTAGAAAATAAAGACAAAAAAGCATTTTTCCGTTTGTAATAAAATATTTTTTCGCAATATTTTTCTAATTCAGGTTGTTCTGTTTTATCATTAAAAAGATAAGTATGCAAGTATATTTGTATACCTAACTTATGTAATTCTTTTATTTTAAAATATATATCTATAATTCCGCCATAATTTGGTGGGTATGGAATATCAAAAGAAACAAGATGTATACTTTTTTTCATTAAATACAAATGTAAAATTTAAAAAATGAATATATTTATACTTTACTAAAGATTTATGAAGATTCGTAAAACCGAAATAGCACAACTTATTTTTGATAATTTAACAGCGAACAGAGAGCTTTTAAAAATACAGTTTTTAAAATCGAAAGATACTATTGGCTATTTTTTTATAGATGATTTATTGCCTAAGGAATTGGCAATAGAAATTTATAATAAATTTCCTGCTATAGATAAGGCCATTCGTAAGAAAAATTTACGTGAGTTTAAATTTACAGCGTATCAAATGGATAGTTATGATACACTTTTAGAGCAAGTGATTTATGCTTTTCAAGATAAAAAAGTAATTCAGTTAATTTCAGAAATTTGCGATTTAGAAGAAGTTTATGGTGATGAAAATTTATATGCTGGCGGTCTGTCTTTAATGGGAAAAGATAATTTTCTAAATCCACATTTAGACAATTCTCATGACAAAGATAGAAACAGGTGGCGTGTTTTAAACTTGTTGTATTATGTTACCCCAAATTGGACCATAGAAAATGGTGGTAATTTAGAAGTATGGCCAAAAGGTTTAAAACAAGCACAAACTACTATAGAAAGTAAATTTAATAGGCTGGTAGTAATGACAACCCATCAAGAATCTTGGCATTCTGTAAGTAAAGTATTAAAAGAAGATATAAGATGTTGCATTTCTAATTATTATTTTTCAAAGCAACCTTTTTTAGAGTCAGATAAATTTCATGTAACAACCTTTAGAGGAAGGTCCTCAGAAAAAGTAAAAGATTTATTTTTGAGGTTAGATAATACTTTACGATCTAATATACGCAAACTATTTAAAAAAGGGATTCGGGAAAACCCCCATCAATACAAAAAGTAGTTATTTTGAATTATTAAATATTGCTATTAACTTTTCTTCTTGTTGTTCCCAGATAAGCGCTGTTTTTGCTAATTTTAATTCCTTAGTATATTCTTTTTCTAAAACTTCTTTTATTTGACTTGCTAATTTCTCAGGAGCTCTATTTTTTACAATTTCCCCAACGTTATATACTTTAATTACTTGGCTCATTTCGGGTAAATTTGAAACCAGAATAGGCACTTCTCCTTGTATATAATCAAATATTTTATTCGGCAAAGCAAATCTATAATTCAGCCCTAAATCTTCTTCTAAACTAAGACCTAAGTCTGCTAATGGTGTTAATTTATGCAATGCTGCAGGATTTATTTTACCCAAAAAGAAAACCTTGTCATTTAGATTTTTTTCAGAAACTTTATCTTTTAGAGATGCACTAATATCACCACTTCCAATAAGTACTAATAGATGGTTTTCAAGAAAATACATTGTTTCAATCATTAACTCAATACCTCGTCCAATATTTAAAGCACCTTGATATAAAATTATTTTTTTACCATCTGTATCAAAAGGAAATACTCCTTTCTCTATCTCCTTTTTGGTAGGAAGATTTTTTATAGTTTCAAAATTAGTTTGATATTTATTTTTGTAAAATTCAGCAATACTATTGCATACTGTATAGTTGTTTTTTAGTTTGGGCACTATCCAACGTTCTAAAGAAAGCCATACTTTTTTTACTATAACTCTATTGACTAATTCAGGGATTTCAGGAAAAAGTTCATGACTGTCAAAAATAATTTTTGTGTTCTGTAGCAAGCTTATTAAATAATTTGGCAGTAATGTATCTAAATCATTGGCTAGTAAAATGTCTTTTCTTGTAAATAGTAAATAGAAAAATAACCTAAGATTGTATTCTGCATAAAAGAACAAACCGCTATTAAATAATAAACGAAATCTTTTTATTTTGTAGTTTCTTTTTAAAGAAATACTATTAGGTAAAACCCTTCCTATTACTAAAATTTCAAAGTTATTTTGAATCAAAGTTTTACAAACCTTAGCTACTCTTTGGTCTGTAGATATATCATTTGTAACGCTTACTATAACTCTTTTCAACTTTTAGATTTTCTGCAATATAAATACATTTAATGAATTGAGATTAAAGTTTGCTTTTTTACCTTTAGTTTAAAATATAATTTTACTGCTTATTAATAGTATAAAAGAGGTACAATCATCCTTTATCTTTAGTATTTAAAGCAGGTTAAACATTTTGCCATTTTATAATAAAGAACAGTAAGCTATCAAAATAAATTATTGTTATTCATAAAAAGGCCTTGATGATATGGGAAGAATAATTCTTAAAATAGCTATTGTCAAAAGAAGAAATATTTATGGTAAATTTGCAACCAGAGAAGATGGCATTAGTGCGTATTGTTTTAGTGGCTTTTGCTCTGCCAGTTTTGCGTTTGGATGAACGTAATAAATTAAAACACCTTTTGGATGAAAGGGTGTTATTTTGACGAGCCAACTATTAAAGAAAGGCTATTCATAAAATAAAAATTAAAGATGAACTCATACGTAAACGCATTTATACGCTCATTTAAAGGGACTTTAGATTGGACGTGGAAATCTATTATTTTTGAAGTGCCATTTTATACTAATTATTTTTGGGGTCTTATTTTGATCTCTTTGTTTATTTGGGGTTTAGAAATGGTGTTTCCATGGCGCAAAGAACAAGCTATATTTAGAAAAGATTTTTGGTTAGACGGATTTTATATGTTCTTTAATTTCTTCATTTTCTCTACAGCCATAAGTGGTTTTTATAAAATACTACAAATAGCCTCTGTAGATATGGGTATTACAGGTATCTCTTTTGCTCTTTTCAATCCTTCAGATTGGCCAATGGCACTGCAATTAATTGTCTTTTTTGTAGTATTAGATTTTGTACAATGGTTTACGCATACTTTATTACACAAATACCCTGCACTATGGAAATTTCATAAAGTACACCACAGTGTAAAAGAAATGGGATTTGCAGCACATTTAAGATATCATTGGATGGAAAACATCTTTTATAAACCATTGAAAACTTTTGGAGTTATGATTTTGTTTGGATTTGAACCACAGCAGGCCTTTATTGTACACTTTATTGCAATTATTATAGGTCATATTAATCATTCAAACGTTAAAATTACGTACGGTCCATTTAAATATTTAATTAATAACCCGGTAATGCATTTGTATCACCATGCACATGATGTTCCAGAAGGAAAATATGGTGTTAATTTTGGAATTAGCTTAAGTCTTTGGGATTATATTTTTAAAACGAATTATATTCCAGAGGACAGTGGTAAAGTTGAATTAGGGTTTCCAGGAGATGCTTCATTTCCAAAAGGTTTTATTCGTCAAAACACCTATGGTTTTTCCAAAAATAAAAAATAAAAATTCATTAGAGTTTCTTATTTTGTGACTTAAGTATCCTTCTAAATTATTGAGATTTAATAACAATCATTAGGGTTTTTTTCTGAATTCCATTCCTTCATAACTCCCAAAAGATTAAAAGGTTCATTAAAACGTATATCTTAACGCATTGTATAATTATAGCATACTGATTATAAAGTTGATGGGCATACATAATTTGATACTTGTACTTCTGATTTTTTTATGGCTTCGAAACCACCTGCAATATCTATAAAATTATGGATTCCTCTGCTTTTTAATATAGAAGCAGCAATCATCGATCTATATCCTCCTGCACAATACAAATAAAAAGTTTTTTTACTTGGAAACGCTGTTAAATGATTATTTAGGTAATTTAAAGGAGTGTGCTTTGCATCTAAAACATGTTCAGATAAAAATTCTCCTTCTTTTCTTACGTCAAATACAAGAACATCTTCGTCTTCTTTAACTCCTTTAAGTGTATCGGCTATAATTGAAGTAACGGTATCATATTCCTTTGAAGCTTTTTTCCAAGTAAGAAACCCTCCTTTTAAATACCCCATTGTTTTATCGAAACCAACTCGAGATAAGCGTGTAATTGTTTCTTCTTCAAGACCTATCGGAGTTACTAACAAAATGGATTGTTTGACATCTGCGATTAAGGCACCTACCCAAGGAGCAAAACTACCATCTAAACCAATAAATATAGATCTAGGAATATGTCCTTTTGCAAATTCGTTTTGATGGCGTACATCTAAAACAATTGCTTCTGTTTCATTTGCAGCAGCTTCAAAAGCGTCTAGAGATAGCGCTTTGGCACTGCGAGCTAATACATCCTGAAAATCATCGTAACCTTCTTTATTCATTTGAACATTTAAAGGAAAATAGGAAGGAGGAGGTAATAAACCATCTGTTACTTCTTTAACAAATTCTTCTTTGGTCATATCTGCACGAAGTGCATAATTTGTTGCTTTTTGGTTTCCTAAAGTATCTATAGTTTCTTTGCTTAAACTCTTTCCGCAAGAAGAACCTGCTCCGTGCGCAGGATATACAATAACGTCGTCTGCCAAAGGCATTACTTTGGTGCGTAAACTATTATATAAAAAACCTGCTAAATCTTCTTCTGTTAAGCTTCCCGTTTTTTGAGCCAAATCTGGGCGACCAACATCTCCTAAAAACAAAGTGTCTCCGCTAAAAATAGCGTGATCTTTTCCGTCTTCATCTTTTAAAAGATACACAGAACTTTCCATTGTATGGCCTGGTGTGTGCAATACGGTAATGGTAATATTTCCTACTTTAAAAACCTGATTATCCTCTGCTATAATAGCATTAAAACTTGTTTTTGCATTGGGCCCATAAATAATATTAGCTCCAGTTACTTTTGCTAAAGTTACATGACCACTCACAAAATCTGCATGAAAATGAGTTTCAAAAATATATTTAATTTTTGCATTGTCTAACTCTGCTCTATTTAAATATGGTTTTACTTCACGTAAAGGATCTATTACAGCAGCTTCCCCATTACTCTCGATGTAATAAGCTCCTTGTGCCAAGCATTCTGTATATATTTGTTCTATTTTCATAATTGATATTTTGAATAAAGTCAAATTTATAATCTGTTTGTAACATTTAAAGCCTTAGAAACAAGTAATGGTACGCTTTATAAGATATCCTATCTCCATCATTTTAAAAATTTTCGAGAATAACCTTATATGCGCCCACTTGGTTATTTTTTTTTAAAATAAGTACTATCAAAATTAACAAATAGATTAATCCATATAATTTTAGAAAGCGAAAATAGCAATGGTGCTAATATAAGCAATACAACCACCATTAAGATTAGTGTAGAAAGGTAAGCTAATTCAGGTAAAATCAACATTTTTAGTATAAATATTGCAACAAATAGTGCCACGCCTAAACCATAAGAAACATAATAAGAGCCTTGAAAAAATCCTGGTTCCATGTCATATTTTAGATTACAATTACTACATTCTTTTTTAACCTCTCCAATTTTTTTAAAATTGTAAGGGTGGCTCTTAAAAAAACGACCCTTATTGCATTTAGGGCATCTCATTTTTAGAATACTAAAAAGTTTGGTTCCTTCTTTAAACATGTAATTTTATTTTATACAAAAGTAGTTTTCTTCTTAAGTATATAACCCAATAATTGTTACAAAAGTAGAATCTTAAAAAACAATGTAATTCCTTTTTTTGAATTTAATTTTCTATTATAAAATGGTGTTATTTAAAGATTTTTAGAATACTTTGAAACACAGCATAAAACAAAAAGCATTAAACTGTTTCTAAAATTACTTACAATATAGAAATTATACAAAGAAAAAAGCTTAAGTTTATTCTGATTTATATTTTCGTTTACCAGTTAAATATCCCAAATAAAATGGCAGCCCTAAAACGACTAAAAAAAGTAAGATAAAATAGATTATAAGTGCACGTAAGGTTGCACTTAAACCTTCAAATGCCTTTTCAATACCGATATTAACTAAAGTATCTGCTTTTGTTGTAAGAGCTATCCGTTCTCTTTGTATAATCGAGTCTAATACAATTCTTTCACGTTTTAGCATGATATCTATCGATTCAACATCTTTAGATAAGCTTTGTATCGCAGACCCAATTTCGTAATTAAGATTTCTAAATAATGGACTAATATTATTTCTAAATTCTATAATAGCCTCATTCATTGTCTCTGGAGAATTTTCGGCTACTTCTAAGAGTCGATCAAATTGTTTTTTGAATTCATTTAACTTTGCTTTAAATACAAGGGAGTCTAGTCCTTTTTCCTTTAATATCATTTCGGTCTTCCAATTAAAACGTTTACCTGATGCATCAGAATAATAACCAAAACGATTACTAGCATCTGCAATAACTTCCGACAAGGTGCCAACTGTTTGAACAGCAGTACTATCAGCTATGTTTTTATATTTTAAGTAAGATTCCCTGATTGAATGGTGTTTGAATTTTTTCTGCAAATACAAAGGTGAATTTTCAGCATACTGCATTACAAAATATTTTATTTGGCTGTATTCTTTTTTAGGCAATACATTTAAAGCAATTTTGTCAATATCATTTATGTTTTCATTTACTGCTTCTAAAGCAATAGAGCTATGCCTTCCAAAAATATTTTCCAGTTCTGGCATTTCTAAATACTTTTTCACTTCTAAGAAATAGGCCCATGTATCCATTAATGCGACTTGTGGTTCGCTTTGAAAACTAATTTTTCCTATCTCTTCTGATGTTTGAATTTTCCATTTTATCGTATTTAATTGTACTTTTTTGGTATTTTGATCTAAATTAGAGATATTATCTGCCGCAGATTCTATCCGATCCATTGCTGTTCGTGCAAAATTATGCGTTAATAATCGTATATTTAATTCTCGAATACCTAAGGGCTTTTGTTCGCTTTCAATTTTAACGAGAGAGCATGACGATAAAAAAAGCAGGACTAATATTAATAGGACATACGATGTAATGTTTTTCATAGCGATTACACTTTATTTTTAACATTTGATAAGTTACTCATTATAGTAAAACTTACTAAAATATGACTACAGGTCATTAATTAAACCGCGTTTAGTCAACCTTGAGGCATTTCATAACTTCTTTACCATTTTTGTCGAAACAAAACAATTTTAAACCATCTAACTTATAACTATGAATCTCTATAATGGCATTATTAAGCGCGTTTGGGATATCCATTTGTGAGCATAACTTTTTCGTGCCCATTATTGGTCCAAATTCAAGGTTTGTTTCTGTGATCCGACGAATAGCTCCTCTGATATTATTACAGCCATCATTGCCTATGACCTGCATATTTTTCAAAGAAAATTCAAGTTGTGGAAATTGCAAAGAAGTCTTGTCAATTTCTATATTACCAATATTAGTAACCACCCATATATCATTTAGGAGGTATCGTGAATCTCTTTTTTTGGAAACTATTTTACTTAATGTATACTTTAAATTCGATTTATCGGCAGGTAGGGTGGAGGTATCAATAGTCTCTACAGATACATCTATTTGATATAGATAACCTGGTTCAAAGTCAAAACCTTCAATAGTATCATAAAAAGAAGACCAATCATCACTTTCGGTATATTTTACTTGCAGGCACTGCATAGGACCGACTCCCACACAATTTGTTTTATGACTATTGATAAATATTTTTTTTTTAACGGTAGTTGAACCACAAGACATAAGAGTAATAATTATTAAAATATAATATATTTTTGACATCATTAAAATTTAATTTGGTTGTAAAACTTTAGGGATTAACCTTCTCAATTTTATTAACAATATAATTAGTAT
>CAJXAS010000067.1 GCA_913050305.1 uncultured Polaribacter sp.
TGCTGCTGTAACAAGCGCTAAGACTTTAGCTTTAAAATTACAAGATCATTCTTCTAATACTCCTTGGGAGGGACAACAGGTAGTTTCTGTTGCCTATGAATATGATGTTTGGCAAGAGCTTACTTTTGATTTTTCAGCACAAAGTGCGGCTACAAATTTCTCAAGAATAGTTGTACAATTTAATGGTGAAAACAATTATGAAGTTGTCAAAGGTTATATAGATGATCTTTCTTATGGTGAGGCTGTAGTAGCAGATTCTACACTTCCATCCGTAGCTTCTCCAGCAGTAAGTGCTTCTATAACTGGTGGTACTGCAGGAACAAATTATATTTCAATTTACAGTGATGATCTTACAAGTATAGCTGTAGATGATCTAAATCCAAATTGGAATCAGGCAACAAGTGCTTCTGAAATTCAAATTGATGGAGATAATACATTAAGATATGCGAATCTTAATTACCAGGGTACTACTTTTAACAACGATAAACAAGATGTAAGCGGTATGACTCATTTGCATATAGATTATCATACAACTAATTCAACTGAATTACAATTTTTCTTAATTGTAGACGGTGTAGAAGAAGCTTATGATATTAAAGCGAATGAAGGTATAACTACAGGTAGCTGGGTTAGTTTAGATATTCCATTATCTAATTGGACTATAGCTTTAGCTACGCTTAGAGAAATTAAAGTTGTAGGTAATGGTACTATTTATTTTGATAACTGGTATTTCTATGATGGTGCAACAGCTAGTGTAGATAGTAATAATTTATTAGGCTTTTCTATGTATCCAAATCCTGCTTCTAATAGCTTAAATATTTCAGCTACAGAAACTATTCAAAAGGCTCAAATTTTTAATATACTAGGTAAAAATGTTATGAATGTAAACGTAAATGATACCAAAGCAACTTTAGATATTTCTAATTTAGCTGCGGGTATTTATGTAGTTAAATACAATGTGAATGATAAAGTTGGTATAGCTAAATTTATCAAACAATAAATAAAGTTTTTATTTTATTAAAATTAAACGCTCAAATCATTTTTGAGCGTTTTTTTATACCCTATATTTTGAACGATTTATTTAATAACATCAAAGGAATTTAATATCTTTATTTTTCAAAATATAATCCAATTGAAAACTATTCTAAAATCTTTTTCTTTTTTATTCTTCTTGTTGCTTATTGCGGGTTGTTCTAATAAAGAAATGGGAAGTTCTAAGGCAAGTAATGCTTTAATACATGAAACAAGCCCTTATTTATTGCAACACGCCTACAATCCAGTAAATTGGAAAGCTTGGAATTCTGAAACGTTAGCACTAGCAAAGAAAGAGAATAAATTAATTATTATTTCAGTAGGCTATTCTGCTTGTCATTGGTGTCATGTAATGGAAGAAGAGAGTTTTGAAAACGATTCTATTGCTAAAATTATGAATGCTAATTTTATTAGCATAAAAGTAGATAGAGAAGAAAGGCCAGATGTAGATAAAGTATATATGAATGCTGTGCAACTGATGACTGGTAGCGGCGGTTGGCCCTTAAACTGTATTGCACTTCCAGATGGTAGACCCATTTTTGGTGGCACTTATTTTACGAAAGAGCAATGGTCTAAAGTATTAATTAGTATTTCTAAATTATATAAAGATTCTCCAGAGAAAGCAATTGCATTTGCAGAAAATCTAACCAAAGGGATTCAAGAATCTCAGTTAATTACTCTAAATAAAAAAACGCCAAATTTTGAAGAAAAAGACATTGTAGAGGCTGTAGATCTTTGGGAAACGCAGATAGACACAATATATGGCGGATTCAAAGGTGCACCTAAATTTCCAATGCCAAATTCTTTAGACTTTTTATTAAGATATGGGTATCAGTTTAAGGATACAAAAGTAGCGGCATACTTAAATAATACATTAACAAAAATTGCCTTTGGAGGGATTTATGATCAGATCGGCGGAGGATTTTCCAGATATGCGGTAGATGAAAAATGGCACATTCCCCATTTTGAGAAAATGTTATATGACAATGCACAATTGGTAAGTATATATTCAAAAGCATATATAACTAACAAAAACGATCTATTTAAAGAGGTGGTCACCGAATCATTAAATTTTATAAAAGAGGAACTAACAGCAGAGAATGGTGCATTTTACTCATCATTAGACGCAGATAGCAAAAATAAATTAGGAGAAAAGGAGGAAGGTGCCTTTTATGAATGGACGGAAGCAGCGCTGCAATTAATTTTAGGAACTGATTTTGAACTTTTTAAAGACTTTTATAATATTAATAGTTATGGTTTTTGGGAAAAGGATAAATATGTGCTGATAAGAAATTCATCAAAAGTAGCATTTGCAGCAAAACATAAATTATCATTATTAGCTTTAAATAATAAAATTAATACTTGGAAAAATACTTTAAAAGTCGAGAGAAATAAAAGAAGTAGTCCTAATTTAGATGATAAAGTACTTACCTCATGGAATGCACTAATGATACAAGGTTATGTAGATGCTTACCGGGCTTTTGGAAACTTAGAATATTTAGAAATAGCCATTAAAAACGCTCATTTTATAATCGAAAAACAACTAAGAAAAGATGGAGGTTTGAATCGGAATTTTAAAAACGGATTTAGTACTATTAACGCGTATTCAGAAGATTATGCAACAATAATACAAGCTTATATTTCTTTATATGAAGTTACCTTAGATGAAGAATGGTTAACTACTTCTAAAGAATTAATGGAGTATTTATTTGTAAATTTTTTTAACGAGAAGAATGGAATGTTTCATTTTACTTCTAAAGAGGACGAAAATTTAATTGCAAGAAAATATGAAGTAATTGACGGAGTGATGCCAGCATCAAATTCATTAATAGCTAATAGTTTATTTAAATTAGGGCATTATTACAGCGATAATAAGTATTTAAAGACTTCAGAGCAAATGCTAAATAATATAAAGCAAGATGTTAAAATAAGTCCAGGTAACTATAGCAATTGGCTGCATCTAATGACTAATTTCACAAAACCTTTTTATGAAGTTGTGGTAGCTGGTAATGAAGCTTTAAAAGTAAATAAAAGTTTAATTAAAAACTATACTCCTAATATTTTAATTGCAGGAACTTCAGAAGAAAATAAAACATTACCATTGTTAAGCTATAAGTTTAATGAGGATGACACGTTTATTTATGTTTGTGTAAACGGTACTTGTAAGAAACCAGAAGTAAATCTTAAAACAGCATTATTAAATATTAAGAAATAATAATAGAAATATTTATTTTAAAGAGTTAGAAGAAGTATTTTTGCAGTCTTAGAGTTAACGTATAAAATTAAGGCAGTATGGGAACATTAACAAATAACTACATATTTAAAGCATTAGAAAACTATCCATACGATTTAGAAGAAGTTATGGAGGCGTTAAATTATGCCTTATCTGCTGATGATAAGAATACAATGGCCTTAACTTTAATGGGCAGGATGTATGCTGAAAAGCTTTATAAATATGAGGAGGCTATTGGTTACTTTAAATTAGCCTTAGCAGAAGATATTAGAGCTTTTGAGGTATATACACCTTATATTAATACACTTTTATGGAATGAAGATTACAAAGAAGCAGAAGAGTTTATTGATTTTGGATTGACTGTTAAAGGATCTGACAAAGCACTCTTATATTTAAAGAAAGCAAATTTATATGAGCAACTAAAGGATTACGAAAAAGCCTTAACCTTTATTAAATTAGCAAAAGAATATACGTTTAATTCAGACTTTATGGTAGACGTTAACCTAGAAAAAGACAGAATTAAGGGGAAAATGCCTGAGAAAAAGAAATCTAAATCTTTAAAAAACTCAAGCAAGACGAAAAAAATAAAAGATAACGTAAAGAAATTATAAATATATTTTTAATTTAAAAGTATATTTTCTTTTACTCTAAAACAACGCTCTTCGCCCAAATATAGTGGGTTACCATATTTTTCAGACCAAAAACCGTCTAAAATATCTTTAGAAATACATCGATAGACCGCAACACCTTTATAGATAGTACTTTCATCACCTTGGTAATTAAAATTAATTACTAAAATATTATCTCTAAAAAAACCGGTTCCAAATTGTTCCTGACTTTTATTTATCATCCATTTTGCGACAATTCGGTTTTTCGCGTCTAAACTTAAATCTAGTGTTCCTTTGTATGTTTTTTCGGCTTCATCTTGGTTGTTGCCAAGTATTTGAAACTGTCCAACTAGATCTTGAATATTCATTTGTATCTGTATTTAATTGCTGCGAAGATATAAGAATTTGGTACTTTAATATTTAAGTACTTCTATTTTATTTTTGAAGCTATTGTACTTTTAAACAAGTTAAAAGAAATTAGAATAAATTAAACCTTAAAAAGAATGCGTCTTTGAGTCCTTTTAAATGTTATTCCAATCCTGTACAACATATTTTGGTTTTAGAAATGAATAACTCTTATATTGGCACTGCTGTAAACGTCGACCTATTAACAGTGCTATAAAATTTATTATTATAGAACAAAAATTCATCTTTTAGTTCGGAAAATAAAATTAGAATAAAATAAGTATTTGGCAGATAGTTGTTTATCTTATAGTAATTAGTATTAGTAGTATCAAAAAAATATCAAAAAAGTAATTAAGCATTCATAAAATTATTCAATAATGAGAACGGATAAAATTTTAATAACAGGAGCTGGGGGGCAATTAGGCACTGTTTTGACAAAGCAACTTCAAGAAAAATATGGTGTAGACAATGTTATTGCATCAGATTTAAGGACAAATTCAAGTTTTGAGGGCTGTTTTGAAGTTCTAGATGTTACTAATTTTGACTCCCTAAAGAAGTGTGTATTAAAGAATGAAATTACTCAAATATATCACCTCGTTGCAATTTTATCTGCGAAGGGGGAAGAAGCACCCTTGCAAACATGGGATATAAACATGGGATGCTTATTTAATGTATTAGAGGTTTCGAGATTATGTAAAATAGATAAAATATTTTACCCAAGTTCTATTGCTGTGTTTGGTAATAATATAGAAATGGACAATACACCGCAATCACCAAATCTAACGCCATTAACCGTTTATGGCATGAGTAAAGCTTCAGGAGAAAATTGGGTAAATTATTATTATAATAAGTATGGTATGGATATTCGCTCAATAAGATACCCTGGAGTTGTAGGGTATCAATCTTTACCAGGTGGCGGAACAACAGATTATGCCGTAGATATTTTTCATAAAGCGGTCAAAGAAGAAGAAGTGTTTAGTTGTTTTTTAAAGGCTTCTACGCAATTACCTTTGATTTTTATAGAGGACGCTATAAGAGCAACTATAGAATTAATGGATGCTCCTGCCCAAAATATAAATGTAAGAACATCTTATAATTTAGCAGGTTTTACTTGC
Organism: uncultured Polaribacter sp.; assembly: GCA_913050305.1. Lineage (GTDB taxonomy): Bacteria > Bacteroidota > Bacteroidia > Flavobacteriales > Flavobacteriaceae > Polaribacter. The sequence goes on from CAJXAS010000067.1 coordinate 5,394, forward strand.
ACCCCAGAAGAATTGTACAATGCCATAAGAAATGTGTATCCAGACTTTAAAATAGCTTATAAGCCAGATTTTAGGCAAGATATAGCAGATTCTTGGCCGAATAGTATTGATGATACTTCAGCAACAAATGATTGGAATTGGAAACCTAAATTTGACTTGGAATCTATGACTCATGTTATGATAAAAGAATTAAAGAAAAAATATAAAGTAGCAATAGTTTAAAAGAATACATATGTACGGAAGAATTAAAGAGCACTTACAGCAAGAAATAGAAAATATAAAAAGCAATGGTTTATTTAAGGAAGAACGCATTATAACATCATCACAAGATGCTGTTATTAAGGTTTCTACTGGAGAGGAAGTTATTAATTTTTGTTCTAATAACTATTTGGGTTTATCTAATAATAAAGAGGTTGTACAAGCAGCAAAAGATACGTTAGATTCCCATGGTTTTGGAATGTCTTCCGTACGTTTTATTTGTGGAACACAAGATATTCATAAAAGTTTAGAAGTGAAAATTGCAGAATTCTTTCACTGTGAAGATACCATCCTATACGCTGCGGCTTTTGACGCCAATGGAGGTGTTTTTGAACCAATATTGTCTAAGGAAGACGCTATTATTTCAGATTCACTAAACCATGCCTCTATTATAGATGGAGTGCGTTTATGTAAAGCTGCTAGATATAGATATGCGAACAATAATATGGAAGATTTAGAAGCACAGTTAATTGCTGCTAATAAAGAAAATCCTCGTTTTAAAATTATTGTTACAGACGGTGTATTTTCCATGGATGGCGTGGTTGCTAAACTAGATAAAATATGTGATTTAGCAGATAAATATGATGCTTTAGTAATGGTAGATGAATGCCATGCTTCTGGTTTTATTGGTAAAACAGGACGTGGAACGATAGAGTTGAAAAATGTACTTGGCAGGGTAGATATCATTACAGGAACATTAGGAAAGGCTTTAGGTGGAGCAATGGGAGGTTTTACAACAGGTAAAAAAGAAATTATAGAAGTATTACGCCAACGCTCTAGACCATACCTTTTTTCAAATTCTTTAGCGCCAACGATAGTTGGAGCCTCTTTAAAGGTTTTTGAAATGATAGAAAATGATACTTCTTTACGGGATAAGTTAGAAGAGAATACCACTCTTTTTAGAACAAAAATGGAAGCTGCTGGTTTTGATTTAGTAGGCGCAGATGCTGCAATTGTGCCAGTAATGTTGTACGATGCTAAACTTTCTCAAATTATGGCAAATCAATTATTAGAAGAAGGTATTTATGTGATTGGTTTTTTCTTTCCGGTAGTGCCAAAAGACAAAGCAAGAATTAGAGTACAGCTATCCGCAGCCCATACAAATGAACATATAGACAAAGCCGTAAACGCCTTTATTAAGGTTGGGAAAAAATTAAAGGTTATTAATTAATGTGAAAATCCATGCGTAAAAATTAATTATAAATGTCTACCACGAAACCAACATTAGTAATTTTAGCTGCAGGAATGGGGAGCCGTTATGGTGGATTAAAGCAAATAGATTCATTTACTCTAGAAGGAGAAACCATAATTGATTTTTCTCTTTATGATGCGCTTCAAGCAGGCTTTGGTAAAGTGATTTTTATTATTAGAAAATGTTTTGAAAAAGAGTTCAAAGCTATTTTTAATAATAAGTTAGCAGGAAAAGTAAAAATAGATTATGTCTTTCAAGAAATAGAAAATGTTCCTCGTAAATTTTTAAACTCAGAAAGAATAAAACCATGGGGAACTGGCCATGCTTTATTAATGGTAAAAGATATTGTAAAAGAAAACTTTGCCATTATAAATGCAGATGATTTTTATGGTAGAGAGGCATTTGATGCAATGGCAATACAATTAAGAAATACAGATAAAAACAGTGCTAATTTTAGTATGGTTGCATACCCTTTAAAGAATACCGTTTCAGAATATGGATATGTTTCAAGAGGAGAATGTGCAGTGAACGAAAAAGGTTTTTTAATAGATATTATAGAAAGAGTTAGGATAGAAACAATTGATGGTGTTTTAAAAAGTGAAAATGAAATTGGCCAAATGACCCCTATAAATGAAGAAACTATGGTTTCTATGAATTTTTGGGGATTTACGCCTAAATGTTTTGAGTTTGGGAATGCTCTTTTCTTAGAATTTTTAGAAGAGAATAGAGAAAACTTAAAAACAGAATTTTATTTACCTACTATTGTAAATAAAATGTTAATGGCTAAAAAAGCTACTGTAAAAGCATTAGAATCAAATTCAAAATGGTTTGGTGTTACCTATATTGAGGACAAAGAAACAGCACAAAAAGAGATTTGTAAATTGAAAGATATGGGTCTATATCCAATAAAATTATGGAACTAAATATAAATACAGAAACTCTAAAATATATTTTTAATAAGTTCGATCATAAATCGGATTATATAAGTCATACAGAATTAAATTCTGGACACATAAATAATACTTTTTTGGTCAAAGCATCTGGAACCAAGAACTATATTCTTCAAAGAATTAACCATAATGTTTTTAAAGACATACCTGGTTTAGTAAATAATAAAATTTTAATAAGTAACCATATAAGAAGTAAATACGTTCACCTGTCAGAGGAAGACTTAAGTAAAAAGGTCTTAAGTTTTGTAAAAACAAAAGAGACAAATTTTTACTATCATGAAGAAAATGGAGACTTTTGGAATGTCATGATTTTTATAGCGAATGGTATAACACATGATGTGGTCGTAGATGAAGAAATTGCTTACGAAGGAGGTAAGCTTTTAGGAGCCTTTTTAAATGCAACATCAGATTTTGACAGCAGCCAGTTAATAGACGTAATTCCTAATTTTCATGACATGTCTTTTCGCTTTAAGCAATATGCATTTTCTTTACAAAGTGCTCTAAAAGAGCGTTTAGAAAAAGCAAATATATTTATAAAAATAGTTTCAGATTTAAAGACTGAAATGCATATTCTGCAAGAGTTAAAAGAAACAAAAGTAATTCCTGTAAGGGTTACTCATAATGATACGAAGATATCGAATTCACTTTTTGATAATGGTAATAAAGGTATTTGTATGATAGACACAGATACCGTAATGCCAGGAATTATTCATTATGATTTTGGAGATGCCATTAGAACAATTTGTAATACTGCTGTGGAAGATGAAAAAGATTTATCGAAAGTTGAATTCAATTTAGCATATTATAAAGCCTATGAACAAGGGTTTTTAGAAAAGACAAAGGATCTTTTAACACCTACATGTGTGAAGTATTTGCCTTTAGCAGCAAAAACAATGATTTTTATAATGGGGCTTCGATTTTTAACAGATTATTTCAACAATGATGTGTATTATAAAACAAGGTATCCAGAACATAATCTAGACAGGGCTAGAAATCAATTTAAACTAATAGAGAGCTTCTCTGAAAAATTCAAATAAAATTAAATCAAATGCTATCTAAATTTTTAGGTATAATTGTCTTTTCATATCTTTGATAGTCAAAGCAAATAACAATAGCGCGTTATAGAATGTTTAGAAAACTAGTATTTATCTTTTTCTTATCTTTTGCATCAAGCATTTTAGGTCAATTTTCTAATTTACCAGGAACCCCTTTTATTAAAAATTTTCCTCAAAAAAAATTAAAAATATTTGATACTTCTCAAAATATAAATGGAGAAATGTATTTTGC
>CAJXAS010000068.1 GCA_913050305.1 uncultured Polaribacter sp.
TAATTGGCGAAAGCAGATTTAATTTATTTTGCTTTCTATTTATAGAATCTAAATAATTTTTAGATTTACGAACTACTTTAATACTGTCTTTAATTACATAATCTTTAACCTCTTCTGCTGTTAGCGGCACAGGCCTTAAGTTATTCCAAAAAACAGTATCTTTTTTTGTTGCGTTTTGTTCGAAAGACAAAACTTCATTTGAAAATGTATTTTCAGAAAATTTAGGTGAAAAGTTATATGCTGAATATGCTGCAGAAAACCGTCCATCAAACTTAAATCCAAAAACATTTACTCTAAAATCTATATTTTGACTAATTAAAACCCATGCATCATTTTTAACTGAGTAATTATAGTTTTGTTTTAAATGCAGAACATCTACTACAGGAATATTTACTTGCGCACCAGTAACGGAAACGTCTGCGCCATACAAGGCCCAATCGTCCTCTACAATGTATAAAAAACCATTAAAGACTCTATCATTTTTACGCTTAGGAATTAGTTTTATTTTGTTAATCAGTTTACCATTTTTATCATAAAAAGAACCCTCTAACTTAAATTTATAATAGCTAAAAGCATTTGTAGATATTGGCGAAATCAAATCATTCCCAAATTCTACACTATTTTCATAAAAATTAATATTTGCATCTTCTGCCCTATTAAAACTAATTCCGTTATCCCGCCCAGACACTTTAGATGCAATAATTTTTTCTTTAAATTTTTTTGGTTTTTTTTGAAAATTAATTTCAGAAACAGTTTCAGAAAGATATACAATTCCGCTTCTAGTAGAATCTAAACCACCCCCAAAATCGCCCAAATTTTGACCTAAAAATTTTTCTGGTGCATCTTTTATTTTATACAAACCACGTGAATAAAATTTTGCAGTATATTCTGCGTACTTATCTGTATTTTTATCTTTATTAGCAATAACATTTCTTATAATTCTATTTGCAGGATTATCTTTAGTTGAAATAACAATTTCTTTTAACTGTACATTCTCTTCTTCTAAAACAACATCTAATTCAAACGGAAAAGAAGTAATATTTACTTCTTTCTTTAAAGTCGTAAAACCTATAATTTGAAAGATTACTGCATACTTCCCTGACTTTTTTAAAGTTAAGTTGTAATCTCCATTGTTGTTTGTAGTGGTTCCGGTAAATGTGTTATCTAAATAAACACTTACAGAAGAAAGTGGCGCCCCTTCTTTATCTGTAACGTTTCCTTTTATCTGAGCACTCATAGTAAATGCAGCGAATAATAAAATAATAACACTCTTTTTCATAGGTAATTTTATTAATAGACGTAAAAATACAACTTGTGTTACAAGAAAATTAGTAAAATTTGTTTTAGAACTAGCAAATAAATTTTTATCTCTTAGCAGAAAAATAGATCAAAAATGAATCCAAATAAAAAAAATTCTATTTAGAAAAGATATAGTTTCTTCGTTTTCTCTTCCAATGAAAACCATATATTTGCTAGTTCTAATACAAACCTTATTTATGAGCGATTCTAGAAAAAGACACGAAGCTTTATTATACCATGCGAAGCCAAAACCAGGAAAAATTGCAGTTGTTCCTACAAAAAAATATGCAACACAGCATGATTTAGCATTGGCGTATTCTCCCGGAGTGGCCGAGCCTTGTTTAGAAATTGCCAAAGACAAAAATAACGTTTATAAATATACTGCTAAAGGTAACCTGGTAGCTGTAATCTCTAATGGAACTGCAGTTTTAGGTTTAGGAAATATTGGTCCTGAAGCCTCTAAACCAGTAATGGAAGGAAAGGGATTGCTTTTTAAGATATTTGCAGATATTGATGTTTTTGATATTGAAGTAGATGCAACAGATGTAGAGCTTTTTATACAGACAGTAAAAGCGATTGCTCCTACATTTGGCGGAATTAATTTAGAAGATATTAAAGCTCCTGAAGCTTTTGAAATAGAAAGGCGCTTAAAGGAAGAGTTAGATATTCCAGTAATGCATGATGATCAACACGGAACTGCAATTATTTCTGCAGCTGCACTTAAGAATGCCATCGATATTACAGAGAAAGATATTAGTAAAGTAAAAATTGTAGTTAATGGTGCTGGTGCTGCAGCAATTTCATGTACACGTTTATACTTAAAGTTAGGTGTAAAAAGAGAAAATGTTGTAATGTGCGACAGCAAAGGTGTTATTAGAAAAAATAGAGAGAACCTTACTTCGCAAAAAGCAGAATTTGCAACAGAGAGAGATTTAGAAACTTTGGATGAAGCAATGCAGAATGCAGATATTTTTATAGGTTTATCTACAGGGAATATAGTAACGCCAGCGATGCTTTTAACAATGGCTAATGATCCTATTGTTTTTGCAATGGCTAACCCAGAACCAGAAATAGAATACGATATTGCAGTAGCTACTAGAGATGATATCATTATGGCTACTGGAAGGTCTGATCATCCTAATCAAGTAAATAATGTACTTGGTTTTCCGTTTATTTTTAGAGGAGCTTTAGATGTTAGAGCTACCAAAATTAACGAAGAAATGAAAATGGCAGCTGTGCATGCTTTGGCAGATTTAGCTAAAAAATCGGTTCCAGAACAAGTAAATATTGTGTACGATGAAGTGAGCTTAACGTACGGGAGAGAATATATTATTCCAAAACCATTTGATCCAAGATTAATTTATGAAATACCACCAGCCATTGCAAAAGCGGCAATGGATTCTGGAGTTGCCTTAGAACCAATTACAGACTGGGATAAATATAGAGAAGAATTAATGGAACGCTCTGGATCTGGTAACAAAGAAATTAGACTTTTACACAACAGAGCAAAAAACAACCCAAAACGTGTTGTTTTTGCAGAAGCAGACCATCTAGATGTTTTAAAGGCAGCACAAAGAGTGCACGAAGAAAAACTAGGGAAAGTAATTTTACTAGGGAGAAAAGATGTAATTATTGAATTGAAAGAAGAAATTGGTTTTTCAGATGAGGTTACTATTATAGATCCAAAAACAGATGAAGAAAAAGAGAGAATAAACCGTTTTGGAGAAGCATATTGGAAAACACGTCAAAGAAAAGGAAGAACTCTTTCTGAGGCAAAAAAATTAATGCGAGAGCGTAATTATTTTGCTGCAATGATGGTAAATGAAGGCGAAGCAGATGCTTTAATTACAGGGTATTCTAGACCTTACCCAACCGTTGTAAAACCGATGTTAGAGTTAATAGCGAAAGACAAAGATGTTACCAGAATAGCAGCTTGTAATCTAATGTTAACAAAACAAGGTCCTTTGTTTTTAGCAGACACCACTATTAATGAGAATCCTACAGCAAAAGACTTGGCTAAAATTGCACAGATGACTGGTAGGTTTGCAAATATGTTTGGAATGAAACCAAATATTGCTATGTTATCTTACTCTAATTTTGGTTCTTCAAATTCAGCAACTTCAAAAAAAATTAGAGAAGCTGTTTCTTATATACATCGTTATTTTCCTGATACCGTAATAGACGGAGAGATACAAGCAGATTTTGCTTTAAACCCAGAAATGCTGGCCAAAGAGTTTCCTTTTTCTAAGTTAAATGGAAAAAAAGTAAATGTTTTAATTTTTCCTAATCTAGAGTCTGCAAATATTACCTACAAGTTACTAAAACAAGTAGAAGGTGCGGAGTCTATTGGACCTGTAATTTTAGGTTTTAACAAACCAGTTCATATTTTACAGTTAGGTGCCAGCGTAGATGAAATGGTAAATATGGCCGCTTTAGCAGTTGTAGATGCGCAACAAAAAGAAAAAAAAAACAACAAATAAAAAGCAGTACTTTAGAAGTCTGAAAATATTTTTATGATCACACAGGTTCGAGGAAGATTAGTTGAGAAAAATCCAACAGAAGTTGTTGTTGACTGCAATGGTGTTGGGTATTTATTACATATTTCTTTAAATACATATGCTGCGCTGCCTTCAACCGAAAACGTAGTTTTATATACGCATCTTTCTATACGAGAAGATGCGCACACTCTTTTTGGATTTATCAACAAAACAGAAAGAGCAATTTTCAAGTTCTTAATTTCTGTTTCTGGCGTTGGTCCAAGTATTGCAAGAACAATGTTATCTTCCATGACTTCAGAAGAGATTCAGCAAGCTATTGCGTCAGAAAACGTTGCCGTTATACAATCTGTAAAAGGTATTGGTGCAAAAACGGCCCAAAGAGTTATTGTAGACTTAAAAGATAAAATCTTAAAGACTTTTGATATTGACGAAGTTTCTGTTGGTGCAAACAATACAAATAAAGATGAAGCGTTATCTGCATTAGAGGTCTTAGGTTTTCAAAGAAAGCAATCAGAAAAATTAGTTTCTTCCATTGTAAAAGAAAATACAGATGCTACTGTTGAACAAATCATAAAATTAGCTTTAAAAAATTTATAATCAATTGAGTCCTTTTTTTAAAAGAATTTTTTTAGTACTTCTTATTACTCTTGCAGTAAGCTCATCAACCTACGGCCAAAATAATACCCAAAAAGATAGTACGAACTTACGCTACGATTTTAAAAATACTCAAAAAGGAGGCTTGTACTTAGATGATTTAGCTAAAAAAGAAATTATTTTTGATAAGTTACTAAATAAATATGTTATTGTTGAAAAAATTGGAAATTATGCCACAAGAACGCCTATTTATTTAACACCAAAAGAATACCAACAGTATAGATTAAAAAGAGACATGTTGCAATACTTTAAAGACAAAGTAAGTGCAACAAATAGTAAGAAAAAAGGAGCCAAGTCAGCTCAAAAAGACTTACTACCAACCTATTATATAAATAATAAATTTTTTGAAACTATTTTTGGTGGTACAGAAGTAAAAGTAACACCAACTGGTAATTTAAACTTAAAGCTTGGCTTTATTTATCAGAATACAGACAATCCGCAAATTTCAGAAGAAAACAGAAGCAACCTAACGTTTGATTTTGACCAACAAATAAACGCGAGTATTCGTGCAAAAGTTGGGGAACGCCTAGAGGTAACTGCAAATTATGATACACAGGCATCTTTTGATTTTCAGAATTTAGTAAAAATTCAATTTATACCGCCAGCACTATCTGATGTAGAATATAATGAAGATGGAATAATACAAGGCCTTGAGGCTGGTAATATTTCTATGCCTATTAAAAATTCTTTAATTAACGGAGCGCAAAGTTTATTTGGTGTAAAAACAAAATTACAATTTGGTAATACAAATATTACTGCCGTTTTCTCTCAACAAAATTCTGAAAGTAAAACTGTGGTTGCAGAAGGTGGTGCTTCTATTCAAGAATTTGAGTTAAGAACTACAGACTATGATAATGATAGACACTTTTTCCTATCTCAGTACTTTATAGATAACTATGCAAATTCACTAAAAAATTATCCTTTAATAAGTAGTCCAATAAATATAACAAGAGTAGAAGTTTGGATTACCAATAGAAATGCAAGTACAGAAGATTTTAGAAGTATTGTTGCATTTGCAGATATCGGTGAATCTGAACCTAATGTTTTAGTTGATGAAAATGGTGTCGTTTTAAATAACTCCATTACACAAGCACAAGTATCTGGAAACAACCTTCCGTTTAATGGTGCTAACAGAATTGGTACAGAAATTATAGCCAACGGCAACATTAGAGATATTTCTACAGTAGACAGTTCTTTATTACCTTATAACATGCAAAATGGAGCAAATTATTCCGTTTTAGAAAATGCCAGAAAATTAAATCAAAATGAATATCGTTTAAATCCTCAATTAGGTTTTATATCATTAAATAGAAGGTTAAATGATGGTGAAGTTTTAGCAGTTGCCTTCGAATATACGGTTGCTGGTAATGTAAACGGAAGTACAAAAAATTCCTTTAAAGTTGGTGAGTTTTCAAATGACGGAATTCAAGCACCAAATAATTTGGCTGTAAAATTATTACGCTCAGAAATTTTACAAACTAAACGTCCAAATATTACTACCGGTTTAGATGAGTCTTTTCCTACTTGGCGTTTAATGATGAAAAATGTTTATGCTTTAGGCGCTTTCCCACTAACACAAGATGGCTTTCGATTTGAAATTCAATATAGAGATGACCAAACAGGAATCCCTTCTAATGTTTTACAAAACGCCCAAACTACTGGTATCTCTAACCTGCCTTTATTACAGGTTTTAAATCTAGATCAGTTAGATCAAAGTCAGTTTAGAGCATCCGATGGTTATTTCGATTATGTAGAAGGAGTTACGGTAAACTCAGAAAATGGATTTATATTTTTTCCTGAACCAGAACCTTTTGGAAATGATTTAGAAGATGCCTTAACAAATCCTTTAGACGCAACTTACTTGTTTAAAGAATTATATTTAAATACAAAAATTAATATAAAAAATAATTTTCAGAGCAAAGACAAATACTTCTTAAAAGGATATTTCAAATCAGAAAATTCTGGTGGAATTCCTATTGGTGCATTTAATGTACCAAGAGGTTCTGTGAGAGTTTCTGCCGGCGGAAGACAGTTAGTAGAAGGTGTAGATTATGTAGTAGATTATCAATTAGGAAGGGTTCAAATAATAGACCCAGGTTTGAGCGCATCTGGTGTGCCAATTAGTGTTTCTACAGAAAATAATGCGGTTTTTAATCAACAAAGAAAGACATTTTTTGGTATTGATGTGGAGCATAAATTTTCTGACGAGTTAATTATAGGGGCAACCTATTTAAATATAGAAGAAAGACCTTTAACACCTAAAGTTAATTTTGGTGCAGAGCCTATAAATAATACTATGCTGGGTTTTAACTTTGATTATTCTTCGGAAGTTCCATTTTTTACAAAATTGGCAAACAAACTACCTTTTGTAGATACAGATGCAGCCTCTAATTTATCTTTAAGAGGAGATATCGCTTATTTAATACCCGGTTCACCAAGTGGAATAGACGTTACCGGATCTGCAACTTCTTATATAGATGATTTTGAAGCTTCTCAAATACCTATTAGTTTGCTATCTGCATTAGATTGGTATGAAGCAAGTACACCAAAATACTTTCCAAATTTAAATGGCCAAAGTGATAACTTATCTTACAATTACAAAAGAGGAAAACTAGCCTGGTATCGTGTAGATCAAATATTTTATGGCGCAGGAAATACACCTTCAAGCGTAGATGCAAATGAACTTTCTAGAGCAGAAACAAGACAAATTAATTATAGAGAATTATTTCCTAACGTTCAACTAGATATTACACAAAATTCTTTAGTTCGAACTCTAGATTTAGCCTATTTCCCTCAAGAAAGAGGTTCTTATAATTTTAATCAAGATCCTAATGAAGCAACAATAGATGTTGCTACCGAAAAAGTTACACTTCTAAAACCTCAAGAGAATTGGGGTGGAATTATGCGTCCGCTTACCACTAATAATTTTGACCAAGCAAATGTAGAATACATGCAATTTTGGATTATGGATCCATATCAAAATTACTCTTTAACCGCAGAAGAAGGTTTGCCAGAAGGAATAGACCCTAATGATCTTACAAATCAAATTGGAGACTTATACATTAACTTAGGTAATATTTCTGAAGATATTTTAAAAGACAACCGTAAAATGTACGAAAACGGTTTGCCCGAAGACGGTTTAAAAGTAGATGGAAACAACGTAAACTCGACTATTTGGGGAGATGTCCCTAGAAATCCTTCGATTATTTATGCCTTTAATGAGCAAGATGCTGCGCGTGCAAATCAAGATCTTGGTTTTGACGGTTTAAAGGATGTTGAAGAAAAAAAACTTGAGAATATTGGTCAGTATTCAGGCTTAATTGACCCTGCAGCAGATAATTTTCAATTTTTTAGAGGAGCTAATTTAGATGCAATAAATGCCTCTTTAATAACTAGATATAAAGATTATAATAATACTCAAGGAAACTCACAAACATTAAATCAAAGTACAGAATCCTATCCAACTTCATCTACAACATATCCAGATACAGAAGACATTAACAGAGACCAAACAATGAATACTGTAGAAAGTTATTTTGAGTACAAGGTTTCTATGAATCAAGCAGATTTAAAGAAAGGAGTTGGTTATGTTGTTGACGAAAAAACAACTACCGTTACTTTAGATAACGGAGGTACTCAAGAAACAAAATGGTATCAATTTAGGGTTCCTGTAAGAAGCGGAACTCCAATAAACGGAATTTCAGATTTTAATAGTATTCGTTTTATCAGAATGTTTTTAACGAACTTTAAAATGCCTGTTGTAATTCGTTTTGGTGAATTAGATTTAGTTCGTGGAGACTGGAGACGCTATGTAAGAACCTTAGACCCAAATACAAATACAGACAGAGAATTAACACAGGAAGAATTAAATGCTTTTGAAGTTGGTGTTGTAAGCATAGAGCAAAATGAGGGAAGTTACATACAGCCCCCAGGAATTGAAAGAGAACGTTTGCAAGGAAGTACTACGGTACAATTACAAAACGAACAATCTGTAACCTTAAAAGTAAACCAATTAAAACCCGACGAAATAAGAGCAATTTATAAAAATATTAGTATCGATTTAAGACGTTTTAAACAGTTAAAAATGTTTATGCACTTACAACAAGATATTAAAAGTTCTATTTTAAATGATGGGGATATCTCTGCAATTATTAGATTAGGTACAGATTTAAATGAAAACTTTTATCAAATTGAAATTCCACTTACAGTATCATTAAATGGAACCTCTGCATTAGATATTTGGCCAGAAGCTAATAATTTAGATGCCTTTTTAGAAACTTTTGGTAAAGTAAAGTTAGAAAGAAATGGTGCTAATTTCCCTGTGTCTGAAGTTTTCCAATCTCAAGAACAAAATACAGATTTTCCATATACCATAAGCGTAAAAGGAAACCCAACTTTAGCACAATTAAGAACTATTATGCTAGGAATTAAAAACACTAGTTTAAATAATAGAAGTGCAGAGGTTTGGTTTAATGAATTGCGCTCCGCTGGCTTTGACAATAAAGGTGGTTGGGCCGCCGTTTTAAATGCCGATGCAAATTTTGCAGATGTTGCTAATGTTTCTTTAGCCGGAAGAATATCTACCGTAGGTTTTGGTAATGTAGAAGACA